>DURG01000248.1 GCA_012837465.1 Propionibacterium sp.
GGAGGGGCTGAGCGTTGGCGCGGAGGGGCTGAGCGTTGGCGCCGACGGCTACCTGGCGACGTAGGCCGCCAGGTGCTTGCCGGTCAGCGTCGGCTGGCCCTTGACCAGGTCTGCTGGCGTGCCCTCGAAGACGATCTGGCCGCCGTCGTGACCAGCTCCGGGGCCGAGGTCGACGATCCAGTCCGCATGCGCCATCACCGCCTGGTGGTGCTCGATGACGATCACCGAGTTGCCCGACTCCACGAGGCCGTCCAGCAGCGCGAGCAGTTGCTCGACGTCGGCCAGGTGCAGACCCGTGGTGGGCTCGTCCAGGATGTAGATCGAGCCCTTGTCCGCCATCGCGACGGCCAGCTTCAGGCGCTGGCGTTCGCCACCCGACAGCGTCGTGAGCGGCTGGCCGAGGCTGATGTAGCCCAGGCCCACGGCGGCCAGGCGTTGCAGCACCTTGTGCGCCGCCGGCGTCCTGGCCTCGCCCTCGCCGAAGAACCGTTCCGCCTCGGCCACGGACATCTCGAACACGTCGGCGATGTTCTTCCCCGCCCAGCGGTACTCGAGCACCTCCTGCTGGAACCGGCGCCCCTCGCACTCCTCACACGGAGTGGTGACGACATCCATGAAGCCCAACTCGGTGTAGATCACGCCGGCGCCGTTGCACGCGGGGCAGGCTCCCTCGGAATTGGGCGAAAACAGCGCCGGCTTGGTGCCGGTGGCCTTCGCGAAGGCCTTGCGGATGGGCTCCAGGAGGCCGGTGTAGGTGGCCGGGTTGGAGCGTCGTGACCCCTTGATGACCGTCTGGTCGATGGACACGACGTCCGCGCCCTTGGGCAGCGATCCGTGCACCAGGGAACTCTTGCCTGAACCCGCAACACCCGTCAGCACCGTCAGCACGCCCAGCGGGATGTCGACGTCGACGTCCTTGAGGTTGTTGGTGTTTGCGCCGCGGATCTCGAGCGCCCCCTTCGGGGAGCGGACGGCATCCTTGAGGCGCGCGCGATCGTCGAAGTGGCGGCCGGTGAGGGTGTCGGAGCGGCGAAGCTCCTCGACCGTGCCTTCGAACATGATCTCGCCACCGTTGGTGCCGGCGTGGGGGCCGAGGTCGACGACGTGGTCGGCGATGGCGATCGTCTCGGGCTTGTGCTCTACGACGAGCACGGTGTTGCCCTTGTCACGCAGGCTCAGCAGCAGCGCGTTCATCTTCTCGATGTCGTGCGGATGCAACCCGATGGACGGCTCGTCGAAGACGTAGGTGACGTCTGTGAGCGCGGAGCCAAGGTGGCGGATCATCTTGGTGCGCTGCGCCTCACCCCCGGACAGCGTGCCCGATGGGCGGCTGAGCGCCAGGTAGCCCAAGCCGATCTCCACGAAGGAATCGAGCAGCGCCTGCAGCGTGCCCAGCAGCGGGCCGGCCGACGGCGCATCGAGGCCCCGGACCCACTCGGCGAGGTCGCTGATCTGCATGTCGCAGGCGTCCGCGATGCTGACGCCGTCGATCTTGGAGTTTCGGGCATGCTCGGCCAGGCGAGTGCCGTCGCACTCGGGGCAGGTCTGGAAGGTGACTGCCCGCTCCACGAACGCTCGCACGTGGGGTTGGAGGGCGTCGGGGTCCTTGCTGAGCATCGACTTCTGGATCTTGGGCACCAGCCCCTCGTAGGTGACGTTGACCCCGTCAACCTTGATCTTGGTGGGCTCCTTCCAGAGCAGGTTGTCGAGTTCGCGCTGCGAGTAGTCCTTGATCTTCTTCTCCGCGTCGAAGAAGCCGCTGCCGAGGTAGCCGCGCACGTACCACCCCTCTGGCGTGTAGCCGGGCACGGTGATGGCGCCTTCGGCGAGGGTGAGGCTGTCGTCGATGATCTGGGTCAGGTCGATATCCTCGACGCGCCCGCGACCCTCGCAGCGGGGGCACATGCCGCCCACGAGCGTGTAGGTCTTTGCCTCCTTCTGCGTGCGGCCCGCCTTCTCGGTCTTGATCATCCCGGAACCGGTGACGGAGGGGACGTTGAAGGAGTAGGCCTGCGGGGATCCGATCTGGGGGTCGCCGAGGCGACTGAACAGCAGGCGGAGCAGGGCGTTGGCGTCGGTGACGGTACCGACGGTGGAGCGGACGTTGGCGGTCATCCGCTCCTGGTCGACGATGATCGCCGTGGTGAGGCCCTCGAGGTGGTCCACCTCCGGGCGGGCCAACGTGGACATGAAGCCCTGCACGAACGCCGGGTAGGTCTCGTTGATCATCCGCTGGGATTCGGCCGCGATGGTGTCGAACACCAGCGAACTCTTGCCGGACCCGGACACGCCGCTGAAGACGGTCAGCCGCCGCTTGGGGAGGTCGACGGAGACGTCCTTGAGGTTGTTCTCGCGGGCGCCCCGTACCCGGATCTGGTCGTGCGTGTCGGCCTGGTGTTCATTGGTCACTGCGCAACAGTGCCATGAGCCGGCGACGATTTCCAGACGCCCCCGATCCGCATCAAGGTGCGTCTCGTAGGCTAGGGAGCGACGATGACGCCCCTATGGGGCCGGATGTGGAAGGTGGAGGGCCGCATGTACGGCGAGAACCGCGAGTATCCCCAGGTCGCACACCTGCTCGTGCCCGTGGGAATCATGGTGGTGGGCGCCGTGCTGGCAGTGACGCTCGACCCCATCTGGTGGGTGCTGGTGATCGGCCTCGCAGGACGCTTCGTCTACCTCCTCTACCTGCTCAACCAGCGGCGCCGCCGCCAGGAGGAGGAGCGGAGTACAGTTGCTCCATGAGTGACGCTGAGACCCCCGACGCCCCGCTGGATCCCAAGGAAGCCATGCGGCAGGCGCTCGACCGCAAGAAGCAGGCCCAGCAGCACGCGAACGACGCCGGTGTGCAGGGCGAACGAAAGCAGGGCGGCCAGACCCACGGCCCCGTCGGCGGGCGCCGCGAGTTCCGCCGCAAGGCCGGCGGCTGACGCGTCAGTTCGGCCGCGACAAGGTGACCTCGCCCTTGCGGACGTCCACCTTGTCGACGCGCACCCGAACCTCCGAGCCCACTTCCTTCTGCTTGGCCTTGACGCGCAGTTCGACGGCGGGATCGGCGATCTGCACCGTGCCCACCCCGGTCTTGGGATGCACGTCGGTCAGCACGCCCGTGTAGATCGAACCCACCCGGTCGCTGAGCACCAGCGCCTCGGTGAGGTCGATCATGCCGCGCTCGTAGGCGTTGGCCGTGCGGCCAGAATCGGCCATCTCCTCGGGCAGCTTCGACAGGCCGTCGCGGGCCCACTGCGGGACCTCGAGCCCGTTGAGCAGCGAGTGGCAGATCTCCAGCACGTAGCGGTCCACCAGGCGCCTCAGCGGCGCCGTCGTGTGGGCGTACGGCGCGGCCAGCGCCGCATGGAGGAGGTTCTCGTTCGGCACGTGGCCGTCGAAGGCGAGGTAACCAGCGCCGCGGAACAACATGGTGCACTTGTTGAGGGCCGCCAACTGCTTCGGGTCATCCGGTGAGAGCGACCGCACGAACTCGGGGTACGGCATGTCCTTGGGCCACTCGACGCCCAGCGAGCGGACGGAACGACGCAGCTTCTTGATCGACCAGTCCGGCGCGGGCGGCAGTGTGCGCAGGATGCCCACCTTGCCGTCGAGCATGACCTGGGCGGCGGCGAAGCCGGTGAGCAGCGAGATCTGCGCGTTCCAGTTCTCGACCGGCACCAGCGAGCGGAACTCGAGTTCCCACGTGCCGTCACGCTCCACGATCTCCTGGTCCGGCAGGTTCAGCGAGACGCCTCCCCTGTCGATCTCCAACTGCTGGCGCAACTTCCCCACCTCGGGCAGCAGCGCGATGCTGGGGTGCGGCTTGCCGGCGTCGATGTCGGCCTGCACGCCCTCGTAGTTGAGCTTGGCGCGGTTGAGCACCATCGCACGGGTGAGTTTGACGTCGCACAGTTCGCCCTTGGGATTCAGCGACAACTCCCAGAGCATCGCCGGGCGGGGCTTGCCGTCGGCCAGCAGCGAGCCTGCGTCCTCACTCAGCGCGGCCGGGTGCAGCGGCACGCGGGCGCTGGGCCCGTACTTCGTCTGGCCTCGACGGTGGGTCTCGGCCTCTAGCCTGGTGCCGGGCCGCACGAATTGGGACACGTCGGAGATGGCGTAACGCACGAGGTAACCGTCGCCCTCGCGCTCGATCTGGAGCGCCTGGTCGAGGTCCATGGACGTCGGCGGATCGATCGTGACGAACTCGATGTCGGTGCGGTCGACGTGGTCATCGGTGGGGAGCTGGGCGGCGAGTTCCGCTTCGGCCCGGACCTCCTCCGAGAAGCTGCTCGGCAGCTCCAGCTTGGCCTGCAGCAGGTGGATGGCCTCCCTGAGGGCCTCAGGGATTTCGTCGATGCGAAGGTGCAGCGAAGGCATCAGAGACCCGATTCAGGAGTACGGACGAGGATGCGGTTGCACTCGGCGCAACGCAGCACCTGGTTGGCGGGCGCCTTGCGGTAGGTGTCGAGATCCGCGAGCGTCAACTGGAGCTGGCATCCGGTGCAACGCCCGGCCTTGAGCGCCGCTGCCCCCAAGCCCGTCGAGGCGCGGAGCTTCTCGTACAGCGCCATGAGCGGCTGCGGGACCTTGGCTGCGACGGGGCCACGCGTGGCGGTGAGGTCCTTGGCTTCCTGGCTGAGCTTGGCGACGGCCTCGTCGCGCTTGGCCACCTCGGCGCGCAGGTCGTCCTCGATGCTCCCCTTGCGGGTGGCGACCCTGTCGCGGTGGGCGGTGGCGTCCTCGAGGCGGCTCATGACCTCGAGTTGCTCGTCCTCGAGTTCGGCGATGCGCTTCTTGAGGTGGCCGACCTCCTCGGTCAGGGACCGGAGGATCTTGGAATCGGTGACCGAGCCATCGGCGACGCGCTGCTCGGTGCGCTCGAGCCGGGCCTTCACAGGCACGAGGTCCGCCTCGGCCTTGCGGACGGAGACCTGGAGGTCATCGGTCTGCGTGGTGTACGCGACCAACTCGTCGGCGATGGTCTTGCGCGCGGACATCAGGTCGGCGATGGCCTTGTGCTGCGGCAGCGACCGGGCCGCGTGTTGCACCCGCGCCACTTCGGAGTCGAGGTCTGCCAGCGTGAGCAGCGTTCGTTGATCGGCGGGGTCTGCGAGCATCAGGCGATCCTTTGTCCAGTTGGGTGGTGACCACCTTACTAGCCCTCACCGGCGTCTTTACAGCGTCAGACGCTCCTTCACCTTGGCCGCGAGGCGGTCGGCGATCTCCTGCGCCTGCTCGATCGTGGGGGCCTCGCACATGACGCGGACGACGGGCTCCGTGCCGGAGGGACGCAGCAGCACGCGGCCGGTGTCGCCGAGTTCCCGGGCAGCGGCGGAGACCTCGGCCTGGACGCCGGTGTCGATGCCTGCGCGGAGCTTGTCGACGCCGCGCACGTTGATGACCACCTGGGGCAGTTCCGTCATGACGGAACCCAGTTCCTTCAGCGTCTTGCCTGTCGCCTTCATCCGCGACGCGAGGTGCAGGCCGGTGAGGGTGCCGTCGCCGGTGTTGGCGAACTCCGAGATGATGACGTGGCCGGACTGCTCGCCGCCCAGCGCGAAGCCGTTTGCGTTCATCGACTCGAGGACGTAGCGGTCCCCCACCTTCGTCTGGTCTACCTTGATGCCGTGCTCGCGCATGGCGTTGATGAAGCCGAGGTTGCTCATCACGGTGACAACGACGGTGTCGGAGTGCAGACGGTGCTCCTCCATCATCGCGATCGCGAGGATGGCGAGGATGCGGTCGCCGTCGACGAGGTTGCCCTCGTGGTCGATGGCCAGGCAGCGGTCGGCGTCGCCGTCGAGGGCGATGCCGAGGTCGGCACCCTCGGCGAGGACGCGCTCGCGCAGGTCGCCGATGTGGGTGGAGCCGCAGTTGTCGTTGATGTTGAGGCCGTCCGGCTCCGCGTGGAGCGGGATGATGTGGGCGCCCTGGGCGGCGAAGGCCTCGAGGGCGGTGCGGTGCGCAGCGCCGTTGGCGCAGTCGATGACGACCTTGAGGCCGTACAGCGAGGGGGCACCGAGCGAGTTGACGAGGTGGGCCACGTAGCCCTCGATGGCACCGAGGTCGTTGTGGATGCGGCCGACGGCGGCGCCGGTGGGGCGCTCCCAGTGCTCGCCCATACGCTTCTCGATGGCGTCCTCGAGGAAGTCGTCGAGCTTCACGCCGCCACGGGAGAAGAACTTGATCCCGTTGTCGGGCATGGGGTTGTGCGAGGCGGAGATCATCACGCCGAGATCAGCGTCCATGTCGTTGACGAGGTACGCGACGGCGGGCGTGGGCACTACACCGAGCCGCACCACGTCGATGCCCGCGGAGGCGAGCCCCGCGATGACGGCGGCCTCGAGGAACTCGCCGCTGGCCCGGGGGTCGCGGCCCACGAGCGCGAGCGGCCTGCTGTCACGGAAGGCGCCCGCCTCCCCCAGGATGTGCGCCGCAGCGACCGAGAGGTCGAGGGCGAGTTCAGCGGTCAGTTCCACGTTTGCGACGCCACGAACGCCGTCGGTGCCAAAGAGTCGTGCCACGTGTCAGGACTCTACAGTCGCTCAATCGAATTGATCGAATCGCCTCGCCCGAAACCAGACTGAACCCAGGTATCAGACACGCTACGGGTGCCCTTCGTCGTTCGCTGGCGCGCAAGCTCGCTGGCGAACGCTCAGGGACCACGAAACGCCCACCCTGCCGGAGCAGGATGGGCGTTCGCAGAGCAGAATCAGCGCTTGCTGTACTGAGGCGCCTTGCGGGCCTTCTTCAGACCAGCCTTCTTGCGCTCGATGATGCGAGCGTCGCGGGTCAGCATGCCGGCCTTCTTCAGCGCGGGGCGCGACGCCTCGGCGTCGACCCCGTTGAGGGCGCGGGCCACGCCGAGACGCAGCGCACCGGCCTGGCCGGAGGCGCCGCCACCGTCGATGCGGGCGATCACGTCGTAGGAACCCTCGACACCAGCGGTGACGAAGGGCTCGTTGACGTGCTGCTGGTGCAGCTTGTTCGGGAAGTAGTTGTCCAGGTCGCGGCCGTTGATGGTCCAGTTGCCGGAACCGGGCACGATGCGCACGCGGGCGACGGCTTCCTTGCGGCGGCCGGTGCCGGCGCCGGGGGCGACGACGGCGGGACGGGTCTGCTCGCCGCCGGCGGCGGTGGCCGGGTCGGCGTCGGAGCGGTAGGCGATTTCGCGGTTCTCCTCGTCGACGAAGGGAGTGATCTCCTCGACGACGGTCTCGTCGGTCTCAGGGGTTTCAGTCATGGTGTCAGGTCCTCGGCTCACTGGGCGATCTGGGTGATCTCGAACGGCTGCGGCTTCTGTGCAGCGTGGGGGTGCTCGGGGCCGGCGTAGACCTTGAGCTTGCTCAGCATCTGACGCGAGAGCTTGTTCTTGGGGAGCATGCCCCAGACGGCCTTCTCGACAGCGCGACGGGGGTCCTTCTCCAGGAGGTCGCCGATGCTCACGGACTTCAGGCCACCGGGGCGGCCGGAGTGGTGGTGACGCATGTCGTCGGTGCGCTTGTTGCCCGACAGAGCGATCTTGGAGGCATTCACGACGATGACGAAATCACCGGTGTCGACGTGGGGCGCGAACTGCGGCTTGTGCTTGCCACGCAGCAGGTTTGCGGCCTGGACGGCGAGGCGACCCAGGATGACGTCTTCGGCATCGATGACATGCCAGTTGCGGGCGATCTCGCCCGGCTTTGGGGTGTACGTAGACACAGTCCCACTTCCATTCATACTTAACTGATGGGGGTTGTACGCCGGGACAGCGCCCCGAAGGCCCCTGAAGGTGGCGCACAACAGCTACCCAGTTTATGCGCTGGGAGCCTCATCTGCAAAAACGGCCCTCCACGACCCCGATTTGCGTCGATGAGAGGACATTTGAGGGGGTCGAGGCACGCGCGCTTTGTGCGCCCACTAACGTATGTGCATGGCCTCAAAGATGAGTTCCCAGATCACGATCACGTCCCCGGACGACGTGCGCAACGTCGTCCTCGTGGGCGCGAGCGGATCGGGCAAGACAACCCTGTTCGAACACCTCCTGCGTGCGCGGGTGGATGGATATCGCGGGGAGAAGGAGACCCAAGAGCGTGCTGCCACGCTCTGGCTTGCCTCCATCCCCGCCAACGATGTCCAGATCAACCTGCTCGACGCGCCGGGTCACCCTGATTTCGTTGGCGAATTGCGCGCCGGCCTGCGGGCCGCGGACGCCGCCGTCTTCGTGGTGCCGGCCGGCGACGACATCGACCCCGCCACCGTTGCGCTGTGGCGTGAGTGCGCAGAAGCCGAGACCCCGCGCATCATCGCCATCACGAAGCTGGACCAGGGCCGGGCGACCTTCGACCAGATGGTCACCGCCTGCCAGGAGACCTTCGGCGACGGCGTGATCCCCGCGCTGATCCCGCTCGAGAAGGACGGCGCCAACGTCGGCAACCTGTCGCTGCTCAACAAGCGTGCGCACGACTACTCCAGCGGCGAGCGCGTCTCCCGCGACTCCACCCCCGAAGAACTCGAACTGATCGACGCGGCCCGCGCGGACCTCCTCGAGGCGATCATCACCGAGGTGCAGGACGACGACCTCATGGAGCGCTACCTCGAAGGCGAGGAGATCGCGGTCGAGGAGGCCAACGAGTCCCTGCTGCGCGCCGTCGTCGGCGCCCGCTTCTTCCCCGTGCTGCCCGCCCACACGACGTCGGACAAGGGCACCGAGGAACTACTGCGTTGGATCGAGAAGGGCTTCCCCGCCCCGTCGCTGCTGACGGTGCCGTCCATCTCGACCCCCAACGGCGCGACGCTGCCCGAGGCGACCTGCGACCCCGACGGCCCGCTGGTGGCCCAGGTCGTGCGCACCACGTCGGACAACTTCGGCCGTTCCTCGCTGGTTCGCGTGTTCAGCGGCACCCTGCGCGGCGACCAGACCGTCCACGTGTCCCGCAACCTCGGCCTCTTCGGCGAGGAGGACCCGATGCGTCCTGACCAGGACGAAGAGGAACGCATGGGCCCCATGTCGGCGCCGTACGGCACCGAGTTCACGCCCCTGAACCAGGCCATTGCCGGTGAGATCGTGCTGGTCACGAAGCTGTCGAAGGCGGAGACGGGCGACACCCTCTCCTCCCCCGAACGCCCCACCCTCATCGAGCCGTGGGAACTGCCGAAGCCGCTGCTCCCGGTCGCCGTCAAGGCCACCAACCGCGGCGACGAGGACAAGCTCGCCGCTGCGCTGCACCGCGTCTCCATGGAGGACACGACGGTGCGGCTGGAGCGCAACGCCGAGACCGAGCAGCAGGTGCTGTGGGTCATGGGCCAGGCCCAGAAGGACCTCGCGCTGAGCCGGATCAAGGACCGCTTCGGCCTCGAGATCGCGGAGGAGCCCGTCCGGGTGGCGCTGCGCGAGACGGTGACCAAGCCGTCGAAGGGCCTCGGCCGCAACGTGAAGCAGTCCGGTGGCCACGGCCAGTACGCCATCTGCAACATCGAGCTGGAGCCGCTGGAGCGCGGCGCGGGCTTCGAGTTCGTGGACAAGGTCGTCGGCGGCGCGGTGCCCCGTGCCTACATCGGATCGGTGCAGAAGGGCGTCGAGCAGCAGCTCGCGCAGGGCACCAGGTTCGGCGTGCCGATGGTCGACGTGCGGGTCACCCTGTACGACGGCAAGGCCCACTCCGTCGACTCGTCCGACATGGCGTTCCAGGTGGCGGGCCAGCTCGCGCTGCGCGACGCCGCCGAGAAGGGGCAGATCGGCCTGTTGGAGCCCATCGAGCGCGTGCGCGTCACCGTGGGTGACCAGTACCTCGGCACCGCCCTGACCGACCTCGGCTCCCGCCGTGCACAGGTGCAGGGCACCGAGATGGACGGCGACGGGCAGGCCACGATCGAGGTGCTGATCCCGGCCACGGAACTGGTGACCTACCCGGTCGACCTGCGCGGCGTCGCGCAGGGCACGGGCTCGTTCACCCGCGAGTTCCACGGCTACGAGCTCATGCCCCAGGAGGCATGGCCCGAGGTCGACTGACCGCCAACGCGCGAGACGCCCCCGGTTCCACGACCGGGGGCGTCTTGTCGTCTTCCGGTCAGCGGCGCGCCGCCGTGGGCATCGCTCGGCCGAGCAGCCAGGCGGCGGCCCAGAGCACCCCGACGGCGGTCACGGCGTAGGCGACCGCGAGCGGGGCGACGATGCCGTTGGTCTGGCCCGCGGTGATGCCCTGCGTCCGGATGAAGGCGCCCAGCACCACCTCGACGGCCAGCAGCCCGACGAGCGTCCAGGCGGGGCCGCGCAGGTGGCGCCTGCGGAGCGACAGCGCGAAGGCACCGGCGATCATTCCGATGGCCAGCACGGCCAGCCCGATGCGCACGCCCTGCAGCAGGGGCCAGCGGTCGACGTCGAGGATGTCCCACATGGGCCAGCTCACGCAGCGGGTGAACGACGCCCACCCGGATTCGGTCTTGCCGGCGACCAGCGCGCCGAGGAGGTGCATCACGATGAGGGTCACGACGGTGGCCCCTGCGAGGTTGCGCACCTTGGGCTCGCCGTCGGCGGTGGCGAGGCCTGCACCGGCCTGCGTGGCGATGACGATGAGCACCATGGCGACGAACGCGAAGCCGAGGTCGAGCAGGGCGAGGCCGAGGGGCAGGGTGAACAGGATGATCATCATCCCGAAGACGGCCGAGCCGATGGCGCAGGCCAGTGCCACCCAGGGCAGCACCCGGAGGCGGGCGTCGGTATGGCGACGGCCCAGCCAGCCTGCCCAGCCGAGGAACACGAGGCAGGCGAAGCTGATGGCGCGGTGGATGAACTCGATGGCCGGGTTCTCAAGCCAGCCGCGCTGGACCTGCGGCCCCACCTGGTCGTCGTAGCAGGCGGGCCACGCCGGGCAGGCGGAGCTTGAATCCGTGGCGCACACCATGGAGCCGAGCGCGATGGTGATGACGGTGAGGAGGGTCGCGATCCGGAAGATTCGCAGTTCGCCGGTGGTGAGGGGGCGGTCAGTGCGCACTAGCGGACCACCACATCGAGCAGTGCATCGGCCACCTCACGCTTGGAGCCCGAGGACTCCCCCACCACCTCGTCGTCGGAGTTGAGGAAGTAGAGGGCGTTGTCGGCGGTCTCGAAGCCCTTGGACCAGCCCACCTGGTTGATGGCCAGGAAGTCGACGCCCTTCTTGCGGCGCTTGCGCTTGCCGCGTTCGAGGTAGTCCTCGCCGGTCTCGGCGGCGAAGGCCACGATCTTCTGTCCCTCGCGGCGGTTGGCGGCCAGCCCTGCGACGATGTCCTCGTTCTCGACGAGGCTCAGCGTGGGCACGCCCCCGGCTTCCTTGGTGAGCTTGCCGTCGGAGACCTCAGCGACGCGGAAGTCGGCGACGGCGGCGGCCATGACCACCACGTCGGCCAGTGGCGCCAGGCCCTTCATCACCTCGGCGAGTTCGCTGGCTGAGCCCGCCGTCGTGACCTCGATGGCGGGGTGCTGGGCGTCGCGCAGCACGTCGGCTTCGACGTTGGTGGCGGCCAGGAGCACGCGCGCGCCGCGCTCGGCGGCGGCCGCGGCGA
>DURG01000249.1 GCA_012837465.1 Propionibacterium sp.
CACGAGCGGCGCGACCGTGTCGAAACCGCCAAGCCTCCATGCAACCTGCTTGTCAACTCACCGGGTTTCGACACGCTGCGCCGCTCGTTCCTCGCGGGCAGCGGCTCAACCAGCGGAGAGCGGCTCAACCAACGTAGCGTCGGTCAGCGCAGGCCGCACTCCTGCGCGATGAGCACCAGGTGCACGCGGTCCCGCGCGCCGAGCTTGCTGAGCAGCCGGCCGATGTGGGTCTTGACGGTGCCCTCGGCCATGCAGAGCCGCTGCGAGATCTCCGCGTTGTTGGCGCCTTGGGCCACCTCGTGGAGCACCTCGTGCTCACGGTCGGTCAGCACGTCGAGGCGGGAGGCGCCATCGGGTGCCTCGCCGGGCAGCTTGTCGGCGAAGTGGGTCAGCAGCCGGCGGGTGGCCGACGGCGCGACCACCGCGTCGCCCGCCGCCACCGAGCGGATCGCGCCCAGCAGTTGATCCGGCAGCGCATCCTTCAACAGGAAACCGCTGGCGCCGTTGCGCAACGCTGCGAAGACGTACTCGTCGAGGTCGAAGGTGGTCAGCACGAGCACCTTGGTGTCCCCGCCGAGTTCGGTGATCTGGCGGGTGGCCTCGGTGCCGTCCATGATCGGCATGCGGATGTCCATCAGCACCACGTCGACCGGGCGCGAGCGCACCACCTGGACGGCCTCGAGGCCGTTGTCGACCTCGCCGACCGCCTCCATGTCGTCCGCCGAGTCGATGAGCATGCGGAAACCGCTGCGCACCAGTGACTGATCATCCGCCAACAACACCTTGATCATCTTCAGGCCTCCCTGAGCCAACTCGAGCCGATGCGGCTCGGCATGGGCAGCCGGGCCTTCACTTCATATCCTCCCCCTGGCCGGGGGCCGGCGGAGAAGTCTCCGCCCATCGAGGTGACGCGTTCCTTCATCCCGGTGACGCCGGAGCCCTTCTCGTCGGAGGTCGACAGCGCGCCGATGCCGTCGTCGCGGATCAGCAGTTCGATGCCGTCGGGCTCGTAGGCGATGCGCACGACGGCGGTCGCCGTGTGGCCGGCGTGCTTGAGGAAGTTGGTCACGGCCTCCTGCACCACGCGGTAGGCGGCCAGGCCGAGCGACTCGGGCACGAGCGGCGGCTCGCCGCACACTTCGAGCGTGACGCGGGGGCCGGCGCCGGCGACCATCGTGGGGATCTGGGCGAGGGTGGGGGCGGGGCCGAAGGCGGGCGACTCCTCGTCGCCGCGCATGAGCGCCACGATGCGGCGCACCTCGCCGATGGACTTGCGGCCGGTGTCGGCGATGACGCCCAGTGCCTCGACGGCGGCCTCGGGCCGCTTGGTGGTCAGCGCCTTCGCCCCCTCCGCCTGAACGACGATGATCGACAGCGAGTGGGCCAGCACGTCGTGCAGTTCCTGCGCGACCTGGGTGCGCGCTCGGCCGGCGGCCAGTTGGAGTTCCTGTTCGGATTGCCGCTGGGCGGAGACGAAGCGTTCGGTGACGATCTCACGATCGAGGGCCTCGGCGAGGACCCGCTCACGGTGCAGCCGGCCCAGCAGGTAGGCGAGGGCGACGATCGTGAAGCACAGCAGCACCAGCAGCGAGGTGCCGAGGAAGGCGTAGGTGGGTGGCAGGCCCTGCGTCCAGGTGTAGGGCCCGGCGACGGAGCCGATGAGCGCGAACAGCAGCACGAAGAACCCCGCGTACAGGCGCTGGTGGCGCGCGACGCTGTAGGCCACGAGCGGCACCGCGAGCAGCGCCGGGAGCGGCGCGTTGAGCGTCAGGACCATGCCCATGCCGGCGAGGGTGACCACGCCGAGCGCAAGCAGCGGAAGGAGGCGCCGTACGAGGATCGACGAGCACATCAGCAGCGACCATCCGACGGCGGGCCAGACGAACCCAGGGCGGCCGACCGGCAGCAGCGGCAGCGACGTGCCCAGCGCAAACGTCAGGGCCAGCGCACCGTCGACGGAGAAGGTGCGTCCGTCGCGCGACTGCCGGAACTTGCCCATGATGGGCTCAGCCTACGCCCAGCAGCGGCCAGCCCAGCCGGACAGGTAGATTGGCGGCCATGATGCGCAAGCTGTTGTGGATGCTGGGGATGATCACCCTGGTCACCATCGTCGTGGGCGTCGTCGACCGGCAGCAGGCCGAGCGGCGTCGCGAACTCTGGGCCGAGGCCACCGACTGACCGGCTCGTGAGGAGCGTCAGGCGAGGAACGAGCCCTCCGCTCACGAAGTACGCGTCAGGTCCCCCGTGCCCTTCTCGAACGTGGCGTGGCCCAGGCGCGCCGCCGCGGCCACGAACCAGGCGGCGCAGGCGAGGTACGCCACGCCCATCACCAGGAACGCCGCCATGCTCAGGCCGGTCTCCGGGAGCGTGAGCGCGGCCACGACGCCGGCCAGCACGAACGCGCCGTTGAAGAGCATGTCGTAGAAGGTGAACGCGCGGCCCTTGTAGCGCTCGTCGACGTGGGCCTGGACGATGGTGTCGACGCAGATCTTGAACGATTGCACCGCCAGCCCGACGAAGAAGCTGGTCACGAAGATCACCGGCTTCGACGACGTGGTGGCCATGATGAATGACGTGGCGGCCCCGAGCAGCAGCATCGCCACGGAGGTGGCCCGCAGGCTCGACAGCCGGACCAACGTGGGCGCCAGCGGTGCCGCGCCCACGAAGCCGGCCCCGGCCGCGAGGCCCCAGACGGCCAGGTCCGCCATCGCCAACTCCGGCTCGTCCACGGGGTGCCACAGATGCCGTGCGGCCAGGATCACGGCGACGCTCAGCAGGCCGAACAGCAACCGTGTGATGGCCATCTGCAGCAGCCCGAGGATCGCCACGGGGCGGGTGCGCAGGTGGCGGCCGGCCTGCGCGAGGCCAGTTGCCACGTCGCGCACCTTCGTCGACCCGGTGCTTGGCTCATCGGGCCCGAGGGCGTCAGGGGCGAAGCCGTAGCAGGCCCACACGGAGCCGAGGAACAGGATGGCGGCCAGGCCGAACACGAGGCCGTCGGTCTGGTTGGGGGTGAGCACGCCGTCGAACGCGAAGCGCGTGACCAGGCCGGCCGCGGCGCCGACGATGACGCCGAGCGGCCCCACCGTCGGGACCAGCGACGAGGCGGTGAGGTACTCGTCCTCGTCGACGGTGTGCTGGAGCCCGGCGGACAGCCCGGCCAGCATGAAGCGGTTGACGCTCATCGCGATGAGCAGGGCGCCGAACAGGACGATGGCCCAGGCGCCCGACGTGAGGCCGAACCAGATGATGAGGCCCAGGACGATGGTCAGCGCGGTGCGCACGACGTCGGACCAGAGCGCAACGTCACGACGGGACCACCGGTCCAGCAGCGGCGAGACGAACGGGCCGATGACCGTGAACGGCAGCAGCGTGATGGCGAGCACGCCCGCGATCGCCCAGGCGTTGGGCTGCGTCTGCGGGGAGAACAGGATGTAGCTGGCCATCCCCACCTGCAGCGTGCCGTCGCCGGCCTGGCTGAGGATGCGCAGCACCATGAGCCGTTGGAAGGCGGGGTGGTTCCTCCAGAGTCGCCCGAAGGCGGCAAGCAACGCCACGTCAGCTACCGGTCTCCCCACGGTGGAGGCGATGGGCCTTCTCCACGGACCAGTTGGCGCCGACCTCCTCCATCATCTCGTCGACCTTCTTCTGGTCGTAGCGCAGCAGCGCGTTCTGGGCGGCGAGCATCTCGTCGTACTTGGCCTGCCGCTCACCCAAGCCCGTGCTGTAGTCGTGGGCGAGGTAGCCGTGGGCCAACCGGTCGACGCGGCGCACCGCGGCCATGAGCTTGCCCTTCGGGGAGACCAGCGAGGCGACCACGGTGATGGTCAGCACCGCGACGATGACGGGCAGCGAGGTGTAGGCGTCGAAGGTGAACACGTTGACCGGCTCGCCCTCGTTGATGAAGAACAGCGTGTTGGTGTGCAGCGCCTCGAGGATGAGCTTGATGCCGATGAAGCCCAGGATCAGCGACAGGCCGTACTTGAGGTAGACCAGGCGGTCCAGCAGGCCGTCGATGAGGAAGTAGAGCTGGCGCAGGCCCATCAGCGAGAACGCGGTGGCGGTGAAGACGATGTAGACGTTGGTGGTCACGGCGTAGATTGCCGGGATGGAATCCAGCGCGAACAGGATGTCCGTGCCGCCGATGGCCACCATGACCAGCAGCATGGGGGTGAGGACGCGCTTGCCGTTCTCGTAGGTGAACAGCTTGTCGCCGTCGTAGTGGTCGGTGGTGTGGAGGTAGCGCTTGGCGAGCCGGATGATGAAGTTGTCCGCCTCGTCGTCACCGTCCTTCTCGGGCGCGAGCAGCTTGCCCGCGGTCACGATGAGGATCAGGCCGAAGAAGTAGAAGGTCCACGTGAGGTTGTCGATCATCCACTTGCCGCCGAAGATGAACCCGGAGCGGGCGATCAGCGCGAACACGATGCCGAACAGCAGGACCTTCTGCTGGTCCATGCGGGGCACGGCGAAGCTGGAGATGATCACCAGGAAGACAAACAGATTGTCGACTGACAAGGCCTTCTCAAGCAGGTAACCGGAGAAGTACTCCACGCCCATCGTCGTGCCGCCGAAGAACAGCAGGATGAGGCCGAAGATGATGGCGATGCCCACGTAGAAGGCGGACCAGATGGTGGCCTCGCGGAGGGTGGGTTCGTGCGCCTGGCGCACGTGGAAGAAGAAGTCGAAGGCGAGGAGCCCGAGGATCGCCACGAGGGTGATCGCCCAGACCCACAGAGGCACGTTTGCAGACAACGCGGATGCTCCTGACTGGCGAGAAAGCGGGGTTTCCTGCCATCGGTACCCTTCAGGGCCAACGTCGATGACTGGCGACATTCTAGCCGCCGGGCTCCCCAGCCCCGAATTCGCGCGTGCCGCGAGGGGCTTGTCAGTGGCCGGAGGTAACCTGAGGGGGCACGAACGAGGAGGCCCCATGCGACGACTGCTGGCCGCGGCACTGGCCGCCATCCTGCTCGCCTCGGGCTGTACGCCCGGCGCCGACGGGGAGTCGCCCGGTCCCGAGACGTCGCAGTCCACCGCCGCCAGCGAGCCGCCCGAGAACCTCCCCGCCGCCGATTCCGCGCTGGCCGCCGTTGCCCGGGCGCTGAGCGCGCAGGACATGTCGAAGGTCCGGATGGACACCAGCCCCGCCGAGGCGCAGGAGGAGGTCGACACGATCTTCGCCGGCATGGACGGCATCCACCCCACGTTCGAGCCGGGCGAGGTCTCCTACGAGGGCGACGAGGCCGTCGGCGTGCTCGAGGTGACCTTCCCGCTGGGCGTCGAGGGCTGGACCTACCCTGCCCCAGCGACCTTCACGCACGACGGCGACGAGTGGCTGCTCGAGTGGGCGCCCACCGTGATCCATCCGGAGCTGACCTCCGAGACCCGCCTGCGCTACCGCCAGGAGGAGGCCCGGCGCGGCCCCATCAACGACAACACCGGGCTGGCGCTGGTCGAGGAGCGCGCCCTGTTCGAAGTGGGCCTCGACAAGGCACGGCTGACCGAGGCGGAGTGGCCCACCGTCGCCGCGCAGTTGGCCACCGTCGTCGAGATCGACCCGGCCGCCTTCAGCGAGAAGGTACTCAAGTCGGGGCCACGAGCGTTCGTGATCGCCAAGACGCTGCCGCAGGTGGAGATCCCCGCGGCGGTTGCCGACGTGAAGGGCCTCCACGTCCGTGAGATCCGCGCGGTGCTGGGCCCCAGCTCGTCGTTCGCGGCGCCGCTGCTGGGCACCGTCGGCGAACCCACCGCGGAGATGATCGAACAGTCCGAGGGCAAGCTCACGGTCAACGACAGGGTCGGGCGCTCCGGCCTCCAGTCCCGCTACGACGAGCAGCTGCGCGGCGTGCCGATGGTGCGCGTCGACCTCGTGCAGCGGCCACTACCCGAGGGCGCCTCCCCGTCACCCACCCCCACGCCCTTCGAACCGCGCACCCTGTTCCTCCAGGACGAATCGGTCAGCGAGGGCATCGAACTCAGCATGGACCGCGACCTCCAGGCCAAGGCGGAGGAGATCCTCAGCGCCCAGGAGGGCTTGGCCACGCTCGTCGTGGTCAACCTGGCCGACGGGGGGTTGCTGGCCGCGGCGCAGTCTCCTGCGGGCGGCACCTACCCGCACGCCACGTTCGGCAAGTTCGCGCCCGGTTCCACGTTCAAGGTGGTCTCGGCGCTCGCGATGATGCGGCACGGACTCACGCCGTCGTCGACGGTGCAGTGCCCGGCCAACCTCACCGTCGACACCTACACCTTCGGCAACTACTCCGGCTACGGCAACACCGGCGCCATCACGCTGACCGACGCCTTCAAGTACTCGTGCAACACCGCGTTCGTGGGCGGTGCGGAGCAGGTCACCGGCGAGCAGCTCAACGCCGCAGCGGGCTCGCTGGGTGTGGGCACCGACTACGACGCGGGCTTCACGTCCAACTTCGGCACGGTGGCGCCGGGCAACCGGATCGACCGCGCCGCGTCGATGATCGGGCAGGGCCAGGTCACGATGTCGCCGCTGGGGATGGCGGCGGTGGCGGCCTCCGTCGGCGCCGGGCGCACCGTCATCC
This sequence comes from Propionibacterium sp., assembly GCA_012837465.1. Lineage (GTDB taxonomy): Bacteria > Actinomycetota > Actinomycetes > Propionibacteriales > Propionibacteriaceae > Arachnia. The sequence goes on from DURG01000249.1 coordinate 6,555, forward strand.
CCTGGCTGGTGAAGGGCCACGAGGCCTCCCCCACCGCTGCGCCGCTGGCCGCGGCCGAGGCGCAGAACCTGCAGACGATGATGAAGGCGACGGTGGACTCGGGCACGGCCCAGTCGTTGAAGGGCACGATGATCGGTGCCAAGACGGGAACCGCGCAGTTCGGCCCCGTCGGGAACCAGCAGACACACGCGTGGATGATCGCCTATGACGAGACGGTCGCGGTGTCGGCCTTCGTCGAGGTGGGCGACAGCGGCGGCACGACGGCAGCCCCGCTCATCACGGCACTGTTCAGCTGACGAACCCCGCGTAATCCGCCTGCAGCGTCTCAGCCACGGCCTCGGGATCCTTCTGGCCACCGATGAGGTCCTGCAGCGCGGTGCCGGCGGTGTCGCCGAACGTCGGGGTGGCGTTGTCCAGGAACGGCACCAGCACTCCCTGCTCCGTCACGGTGGTGAACGCCTCGAAGATGTCGAGGTTCACGCCGGCTTCGGGCGCGAGGTCCACGGTTCGCAGGACGGGCACGTTGCCGTTGGCCGCGATGGTGCCCATGGCCTCTGGCCTGGTGATGAAGTCGAGGTAGGCGGCGGCGACGTCAGGGTTCTGGGCGTGGGCGGGGATGGCCCAGGGCACGCCGGTGCCCCCGGACGAGGCGGGGGTGCCGTCGAGGCCGGGGGGCGGCGGCATGAAGCGCAGGCCCTCCTCGACCTCCTGCTCGAGGTCGGCGGCCAACCAGCTGCCGGCGGGGAAGAAGGCGGTCTTGCCCTCGACGAAGCTGCGGGCGGCGGTCTCGTAGTCGACGCCGTTGGGCGAATCGCCGAAGTAGCCGTCGGCACTCCAGGAGGCGAGCTTCGTGAGGGCCTGGACGTTGCCTTCGGTGACCCAGCTGGCTCCGGCCTTGCCGAGCGCGAGGGCGAGCACGTCGTCGGTGGGCACGTAGGCGTTCTGCAGCGCCCCCAAGACGTGGAGGGCGGGCCACTTCTCGAGGTTGCCCAGCACCATCGGCTGCATGCCGACGCCGCGGGCCTCGTCGATGAGGGCGAACAGGTCCTCCCACGTGGCGGGCATCTCGCCACCCAGTTGGTCGAGCGTCTGCTGCCGGTAGTAGAAGCCGACGATCGAACCGGTCTGCGGGAGGCCGTAGAGGCCCCCCTCGCCGAAGGTCAGGCCGTCGGCCGAATACCGCATGCCCTGCAGCACGGAGGCCGGGAAGCGCTCGTTCCAGCCGTACGCGACCGCGTGGTCGTCGAGCCCGAGGAGGAGTTCCTCCGCGACGAAGGCCCCCATGTCGGCGCGGGTGTTGCTGACCTGCACCACGTCTGGCACGTCGTCGCCGGGCAGGGCCATCGCGGACTGCTTGCGCAGATCGTCGAACGATTGGGAGAGCCGGCGCACGGTGACGTTGGGAAACTCCTCCTGGAACTGGGCGTTGAGCGCCTCGATCTGGGCGTTCTGTCCTGCGAGGACCTCCTGGTCCCAGACGGTGAGCGTGACGGGGCCCTGATCCGAGATGGTCTGCGCCGCGAGGTTGCTGGGCGTCGGGGACGGCTCCGGATCCACGGTGGTGCCCGAAGAGCAGGCCACGGTGGCCGCGCTCACCGACGCGGCGAGGAACGTGCGTCGTCTCATGGGGCCTCCAACCGTGTTTCCCCTAGAATGCCAGCCCCCACCCAACCGCGGAGCGCGCCTCTCAGCTGGCGAGCTCGGCCCGGGGCGGATCGGCTGCCGAATCCATGCGCTTGAGGCCCACGACGCAGCCGATGATGCCGGCGAGCAGCAGCGCCTTGAGCCAGGACATGTCCTCGTGCCCGGCCAGCGTCGAGTAGCCCACGGTGAGCACCGCGCCGAGGCTGGTCCACACGGCGTAGGCCGTGCCGGTGGGGATGTGCTTCATGGCGAGGCCCAGGCCCACCGTCGAGAGGACGACGGTGATCAGGAACAGGGTGGTGGGGCCGGGGTGGCGGAAGCTGTCGCTGGCCGACAGCGCGTTGGCCCAGACGGCCTCGAGGACGGCGCTGACCAGCAACACCGGCCAGGCGAGCTTGCGCGGCAACTGCATCACGCCACCACCTTCAGGCCGACCACGCAGGTGACGATGCCGATCAGCAGCAGCACCTTCTTGAGGTGGGCCGGCTCGGCGCCGGTGAGCATGGCCCACAGCACGGTGAGCGAGGCGCCGGTGGCGGTCCAGACGGCGTAGGCGGTGCCCGTCGGCAGCGTCGCGAGCGCGATTCCCAGCCCCCAGAGGCTGAGGATCGCGCCCACCACGAAGACGGCGGTGGGTACGGGGCGCTTGAGCCCGTTCGACCTGCCGAGCGCGGTGGCCCAGACGGCCTCCATCACGCCAGAGGCCAAGAGGATGACCCAATCCATGAAGACAACTCCTTGTCAGTCAGCCCTCCACGAGGGGGCCAGTCTTGTCTTCACCGGGTACTGAACCGTCGTCCGGGGCGGGTCGCCGACCCACATTCTAGCCGCTGTTCCTGAGCGTGTCGTCCTGGGCGCGCCTGGGCCGTTCCGGCGCCAACCTCCTGCGAAGGTGCCAACCCTGCAGGGCTGGCCCCTTCGCTTCTGGCAGGCGCGCTCTCCGGCAAGGTTGGCGGGACGGAACAAGGTTGGCGCGAAACAGCGTAGACTTCGGAATAGTTGAACCCTAAACATTGTTGGAGTGGGCATGGAACTCGAATTCGGCATCGACACGTTCGGCGACGTCACGGCGACGGAGGACGGCACCCTCCTGCCCCACGACCAGGTGGTGCGCAATGTCGTCGAGGAGGGCGTGCTCGCGGACCAGGTGGGGCTCGACGCGATCGGCATCGGCGAGCACCACCGCGACGACTTCGCCGTCTCTTCGCCCGAGATGGTGCTGGCCGCCATCGCGGCGCGCACCGAGCGGCTGAAGCTCGCCTCCGCCGTGACCGTGCTGAGCTCCGACGACCCGGTGCGCGTGTTCGAGCGGTTCTCGACGCTCGATGCCATCAGCGCAGGC
>DURG01000250.1 GCA_012837465.1 Propionibacterium sp.
AGGAGCAGCAGATCCTCGACGAGCTGATCGGTGCGCAGGGCAAGCAGGCCGACATCGGCGGCTACTACCGTCCGGATCAGGAGAAGACCTCCGCGGTGATGCGCCCCAGCGCCACGCTCAACGAGATCATCGACTCGCTCTGATCGCCCAGCTACGGGGCGCTTTCGCTTAGCTGAAGGGTTGTGTACCGAAGACGGTTCACAACCCTTCAGCTAGTTTGGAATCGGACGCAGGAGCGGAAAGTGTTGTCCGAAACCCCGCCAGTGTTGTCCGTTTCGGTGCAGGTGTTGTCCGTTGGCCCGGAACGCTCGACAACGGCCCGGCGGGCGGCTGAGGCTGGACGCCATGCGTCACAGACAGTCCCTCTCCCCCAGGTTGGCCACGCTTGCCCGCCAGCAGGCCGGCGTGCTCACCACCGCCCAGTTGCTCGACGGTGGACTCACCCATCGCGTCATCCACCGCATGGCGCAGGAGTGGCAGCAACCCTGCCGGGGCGTGTACCTCACCTCCGAGCCCTCATGGGAGACGGCCGCCTGGGCGGGCATCCTGAGGGCCGGCGACGCCGCGGTGGTGACGGGTCACGCTGCCGCCTACCTGCACAAGTTGATTCCTGATCCGCCCCAGTCGATCGTCATTGCCGGCGCCAAGCAGTTGGCTCCCCTCCTCATCGGCGGCCGGCTGGTCAGCTTCCGCCGGATCTCCCGCGCCGGGATGGGGTCGCCGTCGCGAGCCCTCGTCGAGGCGGCCATCGTGGACATGGCGCGCGACGGCGGCGAGGACGACGTGGTCGCCGCCCTCGCTTGCGCGCTCGCAGAGAACAAGACAACCGCCGAACGCGTCCTGGGGGAGGTGGGTGGGCGCAAGAGGACCGCGCACTCAACGACGCTGCGCACGCTGTGTCGACAAGCGATGAAGGGCATCGAGAGCGCACTGGAGTGGCGCTTTCACCAGGTGCTGGTGCGCCACGGGCTACCCATCCCCGAGCGGCAGACCCGCACGGAGGCGGGCCGCGTCGATGGGCTCTACCGCGACGCCGGGCTCGTCGTCGAACTCGACGGCCTACGGTTCCACAACAGCCCGGGCCGGGATGCGATGCGTGACAACGAGAACCTGATCGCCTCCGAGCTGCACACCTTGCGCTACGTCTGGGGCAACGTGGTGCGCGACGCCTGCTCCACAGCGTCGCAAGTGGAGCGGGCGCTGCTCAAGTGGGGATGGAGGGGTGAGATGCGACGATGCCGCGTCTGCCCGCCCGAGGCGTCCACTAACTGAAGGGTTGTGTACCGAAGACGGTTCACAACCCTTCAGCTAAGGCGCCTCGGCAAGTTCTCAAACGTTTTCCATGCCGTTGTCGAAACCTCTCGAACCCCTTGCCCCCCTTGTCGGCACCGCTTAGAGTGACATTAGTTTTGTGATGCACCAAATAATGCAGGCCTCCCTCGTCAACGAGCGATGAGGTCAGAAGGAGCCTGCGACCAATCGAGAGGAAGCACATGTTGTCTCGTCATCGCCGCCGAGGAGCGGCTCACTGGGTTGGCGCGGGCCTCGCCGCCGCCCTGGCCACCGCAAGCTTTGCCGTCCCGGCACAGGCCTCCCCCGCAGACACCCAGTCCATCCCGTCGCTGAAGGAGGTCTACGCGGACTACTTCAAGGTTGGCAACATCTACTCCGGTGAGGGGACTTACGCGGAGGACTCGCCCAACTGGGCGCAGGTCGAGCGGCACTACAACATCATGACGGCCGAGAACAACATGAAACCCGACCAGCTGCTGCCGAACGACAACATCAACACGGACACGGGCGAGTGGGACTTCACGTTCGGCGAGGCCGACTACTTCGTCAACGAATCGCTCGCCCGGGGCATCGACGTCCACGGCCACGTGCTGGTGTGGCACAGCCAGTCGCCGTCCAAGATCTACGGACTCGAGTCCGCTGACCCGCGCGCGCAGGC
>DURG01000251.1 GCA_012837465.1 Propionibacterium sp.
GCCGTCGGGTCGGGCGCGCCGGGCGTGGCGACAGGCATGTCGGGGTGTTCCGCGGGTGCCGGTGCGGCGCCCTTCGCGGAGGGGGCAGGCTTCTTGGGTGCGGGCTCTTCGCTCTTTGCTGCGAAGGCTTCGCGGACGCGGCGCACGACAGGTGCTTCCAGCGTCGAGGATGGGCCGCGAACGTATTCTCCGTTCTCACCCAGCCAGGCCAACAGTTCCTTACTGGTCTTTCCGATTTCCTTGGCGATCTCGTGGACGCGAGGCTTTGCCACTACTCTCCTTCAGCGGCCCGACCTCCAAGGCGCGGACCTAGTTGTGCTTGGTCATCGTTGGGTACTCATCGAGTGGTCATGAGCTTCTAGCCCACCTTCTGGTTGTCGCCCTCTCGGGCGGGGAACGATGTGGCCACGCTCAGCGCGGGCCGTCCACCATCATATCGCGCTGTGGCCCGCGCTTCCACTTGGCGTTGGGGCCGAAGGCCCGCCGGATGGCCTGGCGGCGCTCCGCAACGTCGGCGCAGCCCTCGTGGAGGTAGGCGCCGCGGCCGGGCAGCCGGGGGGCCGTGCCGTCGACCACGTCGTTGCCGACCCGCACCAACCGGATCATCGCCGACTGGTCGTCGACAGCGCGACAACCGATGCAGGTGCGTTGGGGATCCACCGGGCCAGCCTACTGGTACGCGTCGTACCAACGCTCCGCGTCGAGGTACCACGCGATGGCCTTCTCGCGGCTGGCCTCCATCCAGTCGTCGTCGGTGACGGTGGCGAGGTCGACGCGCTCATAGTTGTCCTCGGCAAGGTTGAACACCTCGTCGCGCCGGTCACCGAAGTGGTGGATGAGCTTGCGGTCCCCGTCGAGCACCGCGGTGCAGCGGCCACGCACCCAGCAACTGACGATCACGGGGCCTTGGGGCTGACCGGAGTAGAGCGAGGGCTGGTACTCGACCTCGCCGGTCAGGTCGAAGCCGAGGGCGTCGACGGCGGTGGGCATCAGCGCGAACTGGTTGACGGGGCCGTCGATGGCCTCGGGTGCGCGGAGGGGGTCGTGCACCATCATGGGGATGCGCGCACCCTCCTCGTAGATCGTGTTGTCGTGCTGGTAGACGCGGTGCTCACCGAAGCCCTCGCCGTGATCACCCGTGATGACGAAGACCGTGTCCTCGTAGAGGCCCATCTCCTTGAACATGTCGATCACGTTGCCGACGAAGCGGTCCTGGACGTGCACGGCATTGAGGTAGGTGTTGAGCAGCGGGCGGTCCACGAAGTCGATCGGGTCGTTGCCCTCGACCTCGTAGTCATGGTGCGCCGTGACGGTGAGGAAGCTGAGCATGAACGGCTTCTCGCGGACGGTACCCAGCCAGTTGCGGGCAGGCCCCAGCATGATGTCGTCCTCGTAGCCGAAGTAGTTGGCCTTGCGGAAGCCAGTGTTGTCCATCTTGTTCACCGGGATGAACCGGTGGAAACCGAGGTTGGCCACGGTGTCGCGGCGGCGCTCGAAATGCTCGGTGGCCGACTGCAGGAAGGCCGTCGTGTAGCCCTGCTCGGCCAGCAGTTCGGGAAGGCAGCGCTGCGGCAGGCCGCCCTCATCCGCTTCGGTGTTGTCGCTGTCCGTGGGCGGCGCCATGCCGCAGTGGATGGACACCAACGACTTCGAGGTGTGCGGCAGGACCGTGTACCCGCGCTCGGGAGTGGTGCTCTGCCTGGCGAGTTCGTCGAGCACCGGCGTCACGGGCTGTTTCGTCTCGGGGAACGCGGAGGTGGCGCGCTGGGATTCGAGCGTGATCACCACCAGGTTGCGGTGCTTCTCCCCAGCCCTCGGGACCAGGCTCGTGGTGGTGGGATCCGGCAGGGGCGCCTCTGACGCGAGCGCCTCGGGGTAGGCGCTCGCCTCCCTGATGGGGGTCACGGCCAACTGCACGGTGGGCGCGAGCGAGAACGCGGCGGAGGTCGTGGGAGCGGTCCAGGTGGCGGCCAACAGAAGGGTGGCGGTGCCGGCGACGGCCATGCGGCGCACGTTCACGCTCACGGAGCCGCGCAGCAGGCGCGAGACCCACGGGCCCAGCAGGCCGGGCGCGATGGCGCACCAGGCCACGACCCCGATCAGCAACCCGACGGTGTTTCCGTCGACCTGCGACTTGATCAGGCCGGAGAGGGCATCTGCCTCCTCGAAGGCGAGCACGACCTGGGCCAGCGTGAGGGGGTTGCCGGTGCGCAGCGCGTAGGCGTGGTTCATGACCACGTGGATGCCGATGACGGCAGTGAGCAGTTGGGCCAGGCTCACGAGCGACCACCGGATGCGGGGCCGGCGCACGTACAGCAGCAGCACGGCCCAGAGGAGCGTCCAGGCCAACCCGAAGGCGACGTCCGAGGACAGCTTGACGGCGAACTCGCCGAAGTCGGCGTTGGGGAAGAACCGGCCGATGCGTTCCGACTTCAGCCACACCCCGAGCACGACGAACGGGACCATGAGGACGATGAGTCGTCCCCATGGCCGCCGTCGAGGTGAACGGGAGGTGTCCGTGCGGTGAACAGTCATGTCGGAGCAATGTTAATCGCTGCGCGGCCACTCCCCCAATGGCCGTTACCGCTCCGTGACGTCAGTAGCGGAAGATTGCGCGCACCGGGGGTGCGTCATCCGCCTCGCTGACGGCGATCGATCCGCTGTTGCGCAGCGTGTGGGCGATCAGGGCGTCGACCTCGTCGACGATGAGGTTCGCCTGGCCGTCGGCTGCCGTGGGAGCAGGGTGGAGCAGCAGCGTGTCGACGCGGCCCTCCTCTGCGGCTTGGGCGATGTACGCCACGTCCTCGGACGCCTTGCCGGTGCCGACCAACTGGTGATAGCGGTCCTGCAGTTCATCGTCGCCCTTGCGCAGCGCCCGTTCGGCGATGGGCCAGGCCTTCTCGTGCAGTTCGCGCGCACCGAGGTGCTCGGGGTTGCCGGTGACCATCTCATCGAGGATGTTCCTGCGGTCGCTGATGGAGCGGAAGGTGGTGCCGTGTTCGGCCACGCCAGCCAGGATCATGGGGCGCTGGGTTGCCCTGCCGAGCACTTCGTCGACGCCCTCGGAGACGTAGCGGAAGAAGCGCTCCAGCTCCACGGTGCCGACGTCGCCGTCGCCCCCGTGGCCGTGGAAGTTGGCCACGTCGCCGCCATGGCTCTGGGGCGAGTGCTGCAACTGCGTCTGGTGGTCACGGTCGGTGAACACCTCGTCGACGGCGGTGGGGGTGTCCTCGCCGAACGAGACCTCACCCATGGAGGCGCGGGTGCCCTCGAAGAGGCGCACGCTGTTGCCAGAGAGCGCCAGCAGGTCGAAGGAGCCGCCGACGGCGGAGATGAACGTCGCGAGCGGGGCGAGGCGGGGGTGGTCCCCGACCGAGACCTCGTCCGGCAGTTCGGCCGGGAGACGGAAGGTGCGGGCCAGCCCGGGCGCGGAGTATGCCGCGAGGCCGTCGGACTGGTTGAGCCAGAAGTCCCTCTGCTGGGCGAGCTCGCGCAGCGGGGCAAGCACCGCGTCGGCCTCCTCACGGCCTTCGAGTTCGGCCTCGGCGAGCTTGAGGAGGTTCTGGAACTGGGAGCGGGCAGCCAGGCTCTCGCGGCCGGTGCGGTGGGTGGGCAGCAGGATCGAAACCCATGGCCCCTCCTTGCGTGCAGCCTCCGCGAGGAAGTCCTCGTCGACGACGTCGAGGTTGGGCAGTGTCCGTTCGGTCATGGGGCCTTACCTTTCGTTGGGGTCCTGATCTCCGGGAACATTCCACCATACCGAGCAGACAAGGACCGCCGCTCACCCCGAGGGCGAGCGGCGGTCCTTGTGGGCCTGCGATCAGGGCTTGCAGCTCCAGGGCTGCAGGCCGCGCTTTGCGTACAGGCGATTGGCGACGGTGATCTGCTCCTCGCGCGTGGCCTGATGCGGGTAGGCCGCGAAATCGGTGCCATTCACGGAGCGCCAGGTGGCCAGGTTGAACTGGAGGCCGCCGTAGTAGCCGTTGCCGGTGTTGATGTTCCAGCGGTTGGTCGACTCGCAGCGGGCGATGCGGTCCCACATCGCGGCGCGGCTCAGGTCGAGCGCCTTGCCGCTGGAGGCCCGCTTGGCCGGGGCCGGCTCGGAGGCCTCGTTGCTGGACGACTTCTCGGCCTTGGGCTTCGGCGCGGGCTTGGGCTTCGGAGGCTCCTTGGTGCCGATGGCCGTCACCTGGTGGACGGGCTGCTGCGACACGACACTCTCGGCCAGCGTGGAGCTGACGAGCACGCCGTCCTCGTAGACGTCGGTGTAGGTCTCGCGGGTCTTGCCGGCGACGCCCTTGGTGGTGACCTCCTGCTTGCCCTTGAGGAGCTTGCTGGACTTGACCGTCTTCTTCTGGAAGTCGATCGGCACCATCTTGGTGGACTGCTTGACCTCGACGTCGACGAAGACGACCTCCATGCCGTGCTCGAGGACGGTGTCGACGGCGGGGGTGACCTTGTCGTCGGCGTCGGGCTCGATCTCCTGGGCCTCGAGGGCCTCGGCGACGGTACCCGCAAGGCGGAGCTCGTGCGTCTGGCCGGCCGCGGTGACGGTGATGTCCTTGGCGGTCATGACGTCCAGCGTCAGACCCTCGCGGCCGATTGCGGCCGAGCGGGAGGCGGACAGCTTCGAATCGGCTTCGTCGATGCGCAGCATCTTGAGTGCGTCGCCGACGTTGCGGGCGGTGGTCCACAGCTCGCGTGCCTCGCCGTCGACGGTGACCTCGAGCGGCCGCGCATAGGCGACGCTGATCTCGAGGCCGTCGACGACCTTGGTCTCGGGGGCGGGGAGCACGACGTCATGCGTGCCCGGCTCGATGCCCTCGAGTTCCAGAACCTGGGCCACGGTGTTCTCACGCACGGCGATGGTCTTCGCCACGCCGTCGACCACCATGGTCACGTCGTTCTTGTGCAGCGCGGTGGCCGCGCCCATGCCGCCGACGAGCGCCAGTGCGCTGACGCCTGCGGTGACAGGAACCCAGATCTTCTTCGCCATGTGCTTGCGATTACCTCTGACTAGGGGATGGCTGGGAATGCCCAGCGAGATCAGGTTAACCCTTGGCTGAGAGAATTCCAAAAATTACCTGAGAATCTCTCAGTCAGGCTGTCACGTCGGGTTGGATGTCGATCCGCCAGCCGGTCAGGCGGGCCGCCAGCCGGGCGTTCTGGCCCTCGCGTCCGATGGCCAGGGACAGCTGGTAATCGGGCACGATGGCGCGGCAGGCGCGGGCCTGCTCGTCGACCACGGTCACCGACAGCACCTTGGCCGGGGAGAGTGCGGCGGCGACGAACTGAGTGGGGTCGTCGGAGTAGTCGACGATGTCGATCTTCTCCTCCCCCAGTTCGTTCGTGACGGCCCGGACGCGCTGGCCCATGGGGCCGATGAAGGCGCCCTTGGCCGAGACGTTCGGATCCAGTGAGGTGACGGCGATCTTGGTGCGGTGGCCGGCCTCGCGGGCGATCTCCTTGATCTCCACGACGCCCTGGCCCAGTTCCGGCACCTCGAGTGCGAAGAGCTTGCGCACCAGGTTGGGGTGGGTGCGCGACACGATGACCTGCGGGCCGCGCAGCTCGCGACGCACGCTCACGACGTAGACGCGCAGGCGCCGGCCGTGGCTGTAGTCCTCGCCGGGAACCTGCTCGGCCAGCGGCATGAGGGCCTCGAACTTGTCCTGCTCGCCCTTGCTGATGAGCACGCGCACGGCCTTGGAGTCGCGGTCCTGCTGCACGATGCCGACGATGACGTCGCCCTCGGTGGCCGCGAAGTGGCCGAACTTCTGGTCGTCCTCGGCCTCGCGGATGCGCTGGAAGATCACCTGGCGCGCCGTGGCGGCCGCGATGCGCCCGAAGTCCGCCGGGGTGTCGTCGAAGTAGCCGATGATGTTGTCGTCGTCGTCGAACTCGGGCGCCAGCACGGCGGCCTTGCCGGTCTTGCGGTTGATCTCGACCTTCACGCCGCGCAGCGCGTTGGGGGTCTTGTCGTAGGCGTTGAGGAGCGCGTCCTCGAGCGTCTTCAGCAGGTATTCACGGTCGATGCCGCGTTCGCGCTCGATGAGCGTCAGGGATGCCAGGTCGACGTCCACGTCAGTTCTCCTCTTCCTCTTCCTCGTCCACCGGGCGGTTCATCTCCACCTGGATGACGGCCTTCTTGATGTCCTCGTACGGCGTTGCCTGCTCGGCGCCGTCGACGTCGAGGATGACCTCGGCATCGGTGGCGGACGCGATCCGGCCCGTGGTCTCACCGTCAGCCAGCCACAGCTTCACGAGGCGGCCGGCGTTGCGGCGGTAGTGCTTGGGCTCGACGAGCGGCTTGCTCACGCCACGCGAGCTGACCTCGAGCGTGTAGGGGTTGTCGCCGACGGCAGGGCTGGCGTCCAGCGCGGCCGACACGGCCGAGGAGGCCGAGGCGATGTCGTCGAGCAGGGGGCCACGGCCCTTGGGGCCGTCACCGTCGACGGTGATGCGGAGCACTGAGCGCTTTCCCATGCGGGTGACGTCCAGGCTGTCGAGTTCCAGCCCATGTTCGGCGAGTATGGGCTCGATGACAGCCACCAGCTTGGCTTCTTGCATGTCGCGACTCCGTATCCGGTTGTTGGCCTGATTGTGAGGACCCAGCATACCCACGCGCGCCGCCATGGCTGGAATCCGATGCGCCACTAGGCTGGCCCTCATGCCGATCACCCGCCGTGCCGCGCTCGCCGTCCTCGCCCTGGGCGTGACGGGCTGTGCCGGCAGCCCGGTGGTCGTCGGGGATCCGGCCACGGCGCCGGTGCCCACCGAGCCTCCCCCGCCGCCGGAGCCGACGCGCTCGGCCACCGCGGACGCCGCGCACGTGGCCGTCGCGGAACTGCGGGCGCTGCTCGACGCGTTGCTGCACTCACCCCACTGGGATGCGCAGGAATGGACCACGGCGGCCATTGCGCAGGCCGACGGCCACCTGGCCCGGCTCTCCGTGGAGGATCCATTGTCGGGTGCCGAGCAGGAAGAGGCCTTCGAGGTGCAGATCGGGGCCGCGCACCAGCCGTCGGATCCGATCGTGGCGGTCAACCGCCTCAACGACACCGTCGCCCGCACCGTCGATGCGGCCGAACGTGCGGCAGCCGACGCGGAGACTCCGGAACAGCGCCTGCTCTACTCGTCACTGGCAACCTCGGTGCTGGGGCTGCACAATCAGACGATCGCACCCATCGAGGGCGATGCCGCCCCGCGCAGCCTGCAGGACACCACGGTGGAGGCCTCGCTGCCGGTGCTGCTGGGCCACGTGTGGGCGCTCATCTACGGGCTCGGCGTCGGCCTGGGCAAGCTGCCGAAGGACGACCCGCTGCACGCCGTCGGCGCCGCGCGGCTCACGCAAGCCCGTGAGTTGCGCAACCAGCTGCGTGCGGAGTTGGGGGCAGCCACGCCGGAACAGCCCGCAGCATTCGACCTGCCCACGGCCATGGACAGCCCGGCGTCGATCCGCGAAGCTTGGGGCCTACTGGAGGTGCATGTCTTGAACAGCTATGCGCGGCTCGTGGCCGCAGATTCTGATCCCCGTTGGCGCATCGCCATGCGCAATCAGGTGCAGCCGGTGCAGGCCACCGGCACGGCCCTCACGTGGTGGCCTGGGTGGTTGGCGTGAGCGTGGCACAGGACCTCACCCGCTGGCGCTGGATCGCGCTCGCATTGCTCGCTGCCGTGCTGGTGATCATGATCGCCCCGACGCTGCCCTTCACCGCCGCGGTCAACGACGGCCGCGACCACATCACCCGGCACACAAGCTGGTTCGATCCGTTCGTCATCGGAGGCGGTGCGAACTTCAGCGCCTGGCTGGCGATCGCCGCGCTGATCGTCTCCGCGGTGCTGACCGTCCTGGCCGCCACGCGCGCCCGCGCGGGGGCCTCTGGCCCGTACCGCTCCCCCATGGTCGTCTGCGCCGTGGCCGCCGTGCTGGCTGGCATCGCCGTCGCGTTCGGCGGTGGCGGGAGCGTGTGGGGGTGGGTGGCCGTCGCGCTGCTCGCCGCGGCGGCCGTCGCCAACTTCCTGCCGACTAGGCCTGCTGGCCGCCCGCTGCTGCCAACGCAACCACCTCGGTGACGATGCCGCTGACGGGGACCTCACGCTTGTCCCCCGTCGCGCGGGTGCGCAGTTCCACCACGCCGTCGGCCAGGCCGCGGCCGACCACCACGATGATGGGCATGCCCATGATCTCGGAGTCGGCGAACTTCACGCCGGGGCTGGCCTTGCGGTCGTCGAGAAGGACGTCGAGGCCCCTGGCGTCGAGTTCCTCGGCGATGCGCTGGGCTTCCACGAAGACCTCGACGTCCTTGCCGGTGGCGATGACGTGGACCTGGTAGGGCGCCAGCGACACCGGCCAGCTGAGGCCCTTGTCGTCGCTGGTGGCCTCGGCCACGGCGGCCACCGCGCGGGAGACGCCCACGCCGTAGGAGCCCATGGTGACGGTGACCAGCTTGCCGTTCTCGTCGAGCACCTTGAGGCCCAGGGCCTCGGCATACTTGCGGCCGAGCTGGAAGATGTGGCCCATCTCGATGCCACGGGCCAGCGCCAGGGGGCCGGAGCCGTCGGGAGCCGGATCGCCCTGACGCACGTCGGCGACGTCGAGGATGCCGTCGGCGGTGAAGTCGCGGCCCATGGTGACGCCCGACAGGTGCTGGTCCTTGACGTTCGCGCCGGTCACCCAGTGGGTGCCGGTGACGATGCGGGGATCGACGAGGTACTCGATCTTCGTGGAGGACTCCTTGCCGAGCACGCGGGTGCCGTCGATGGAGACCGGCGACATGAAGCCGACGACGAGGTCGGGGAACTTCTTGAAGTCCTCCTCCCCGAACACCTCGGCGACGGCGGGCTCCAGCGCGGCCTCGAGCCGCTTGGCGTCGACCTCGCGGTCACCCGGCAGACCAACCGCGAGGGGGCGCTTGGTGCCGTCGGGCTCGGTGACCATGAACAGCACGTTCTTCAGCGTGTCGGCGCCGGTCCAGGTGCGCTCTGGGAAGTCGCGGTTGAGGATCTCCACGACGGCCTCGATGCTGCCCGCATCCGGCGTCTCCACGACGGCCATCGCGGGTGCGTTGTCGATCGGCAGTTCCGCGGGGGCGGCGACGCGCACGGCCTCGACGTTGGCGGTGTAGCCGCCGGGCGAGCGCACGAAGGTGTCCTCGCCGTTGGCGGCAACCGCGAGGAACTCCTCGGAGCGCGAGCCGCCCATGGCGCCGGCCATGGCGGAGACGATGACGAACTCCAGGCCGAGGCGCTCGAAGATGCGCGTGTAGGCCGTGCGGTGCAGCTGGTAGCTGGCCTCGAGCCCCGCGTCGTCGACGTCGAAGGAGTACGAGTCCTTCATGATGAACTCGCGTCCGCGCAGCAGGCCCGCGCGAGGGCGCGCCTCGTCGCGGTACTTCGTCTGGATCTGGTACAGCGACAGCGGGAGGTCCTTGTACGACTTGTACAGGTCCTTCACCATGAGGGTGAACATCTCCTCGTGCGTGGGGCCGAGCAGCATGTCGGTGCCCTTGCGGTCCACCACGCGGAACAGGTTGTCGCCGTAATCCGTCCACCGGCCGGTCGCCTCGTAGGGTTCGCGCGGCAGCAGCGCCGGGAAGCGGACCTCCTGTGCGCCGATGGCATTCATCTCCTCGCGGATGATGCGCTCCACCTTCTCCAGCACCTTCAGGCCCAGCGGCAGCCACGAGTAGACGCCGGGCGCGGCGCGGCGGATGTAGCCGGCGCGGACCAGCCAGCGGTGGCTGGGCACCTCGGCATCCGCGGGATCCTCGCGGAGGGTGCGGACGAACAGTTGGGACAGCTTGGCAATCACGCGTCACACAATAGTGGACGACCAACCGGTCCCTGAGCGTGCCGCCTGCGACGAAGGAGCAGCGTGGCACGTCGAAGGGCCCCCGCAGCTTCTCCATGGCCTTAGCCACCATCCGCCGTGTCCGGGGAGCGCCGTGCCGCGAGCCTGGTGCTCACCCGTCGTCGGCGACCTCGCGGCGTGCTGCATTCGGCTCAAAAGATAGCCCGCGGCCCGGCACCTTCC
>DURG01000252.1 GCA_012837465.1 Propionibacterium sp.
CGGCCGCCGCGACGTCAACTGGCTCGCCTTCGGAGCCTGGGCCAGCGGCACTGCGGGCCGGGTGATCCGCGGCGAGGGTCTCCCGCTCGACTGGGGCACCTCCGAGGCCGTGGCCGAGGGCAACCGCACGATCATCGCCGACGTGGCGCCGCGCTTCGTCCGGTGGCTCGACGAGGTGGAGCGCGCCGGTGAGCCCAGCCGCGCGGCCCTCGACGTTGCGCTTGCCGATGCCATGTTCGATCAGACCCCCGATCTCGCCGACGCGCTGGAGGCGTACCAGCAGGCCTTCGAGGTGCTCCAACTCTCGGGCGACCTCGCCGCCGACGCGGAGGCCGACAGGGCGGTGGCCGAACTCGTGCTGTTGGGCAACGTCAAGGTCGCGGCCCACGAGCAGCGCATCGCCGACGACCTGATCGACGACGCCATGCCGCTCGGTGGGCTCTTCGGCCGCATCACCACCCGTTTCGTCGAGGTCATCACGCCAGACGGCGCGTTGGATGTGTGCCGCGACGTGCCCGCGCCCAGCTACCTCGCCGGGCAGCGCTTCCCCGAGGTGCTGTCCCAGCTGTCGCACGCCGACCTCTGCACCCTCGCCGAACAGTTCGACCACGCGCTCGACATCGCCGTGATCGGCAGCCGCGCCACCTCTTGGGAGTGCTACGACGAGCGCATGGGCTTCATCTTCTGCTTCTTCCGGGCCTTCGCCCGCGACGCGCGCTACTTCGACCTGCCCGCCGAGTTCCTGCGCTGAGCCCCACGGCGCCAGCGCCGACGCAGCACGCTTCAGCGCCGCACGCTGAAGATCTGTGGCCCGTCCTCGTCGGAGGTGACGACGACGTCCTCGCCCGGATAGTCAGCCAGGCGCAGCGCCACCTGCTCGACCTCCCACGCCGAGGCGCCGTCGGAGGCGCGTAGCGGCCACCTCTCCACCCGTGCCCCGGTGAGCCGGGCCAGGGCGGCGGGGGCGCCGTCGGGCCCGCCGATGAGCAGGACGGAACGCGGGCCCCGGGTCTCGTCTTCCTGCGACGGTGCGCCTGCCGGCACGTGGCGGTCCGCGCGGAACACCGCGACGTGGTAGCCGAACACCGCAACCGCGGCCACGATGATGCCCAGGCTGTAGCGCATGAGCCGCAGCGTGGAGAGGCCGAGGCTGCCGGCGACCGCGTCGGTGAAGAAGGCCTCGCCCGCCTGGATCGCCGCGATCACGGTGGCCACCCCGGCGACACCGAAGATCACCACGAGGTACACCCGTCGGGTGCGGGAGTGGCGTTCGGCTGCCCCCTCGGCCTGCACGGCACGTTGGGCGCGCCGCCAGAAGACCCACCACACCGGGGCCCCCACCGCCAGCAGCATCAGCGCGGCCAGCAGGGTGTTGGTGCTGGTCATACCCCTGTCGACACCTGGTGTGGCGGCCTCGATGACCGCGACGATCAGGGTGCCGACGCCTCCGGCGGCGGCGCCAAGGCCCAGCCCGGCCACGAGGTACTCGTAGACGCGGCGCACCTCGGTGCGCTCCATCTGACCCAGCACCGTGCGGTGGTACCACCACAGCGTCACGCCCACGACGACGGTGCCCAGCGCGTACCAGAGGCCGTGGAAGTGCTGTAGGGCATCGGCGCTCACCGGGTCGCCGAGGAACCACACGGCCACCCGCCACAGGCCCGTGGCCGCCGCGGCCAGCGCCGCCACCAACGCGCCGCCCACCCCGATCGGCAACACGTAGATCAGCCACAGCGTCCGGCGAGGCAGCCAGACGCCGGTGCTCAGCCAGTACAGCGCCCAGATCAGGGCGCCGACTAGGAGCAGGGCCGCAGGCGGCGCGATGGCAGCGATGGGGCCGGGAAGGGGTGGGCGCAGCATCGTCTCGACGGAGTTGCCGAGCAGTTGCACGAACCCGATGGCCGCGCTGACCAACCCGATCAGCGAACCAAGGAGCACGTGAACGGTGTTGTGACCCTGCGGAAGCACGCGCGCGGCCCAGAACCAGTGCCCCAGCCACAGCGCCACCCAGGGTAGCGCCGTCGACAACTCCAAGCGGGCGAACTCACCCTGAAGTGCCGCGGAGACAGCCTCCGGCACGGCAATCACGACCCGCTGGAGGGCGACAAGGGCGAGCAGCGTCACGTACACGGTGAACAGGAAGCCGCTGCGCTCAGCAGCGTCGCGGCGCTGCGAGCGCAGCGTCCACCACACGATGAGCCCCGCCAGCGGCCCGCCGATCAGCACAAACGCCATCGACTGGGCCAACGCCTCGATAGGTGGCTCCCACTCTGGAGTCGCGTCGAGCGCCCACCGCAGCAGGCCCTCTGCACCCACCGCGACGACGATCATCAACGCGAACAGGACGACAAACTGGAACAGGCGGCGCACGCCGCGGGTGTCAATGGCTGACATGTTCGATCACTCGCAGTAGTAGACGGGCCAGGGGATCTCGGTGAGCAGCCACGAGCCGCCGTCGCGCTCCAGGTGGAAGCTCTCGCGGTGGGTGTAGGAGCCGTACATGCCGCCGTCCATCTCCGTGATGTCGATCTGCACGGTGGCCCGATCCCCGGTCACGGAGCTGCTGGCCACGTACATGCTGATCGCCTCTGGGCGGGAGCGCTCCAGGAACGGCGGGGTGCAGCCCACCGAGGGGGCGAGGTAGCCGCCGGCTACGTCATCATCGCCCTCGATGGCGGCGAGGACGAACAGTTGGGCGACTCCATCGGCAGTGGCCGGATCTGGCTTGGGCGCGTCCCTGGTGGCAGAGAGCAGGCCCGCGATCACGGCAAGCAGCGCCACAGCACCTGTGACGATCGCCAGGACGAGGTTTGGACGTGTGCTCATACCACCAGTGTCCTCCTGTTCCCCAATGGCGCCGCGAAATAGGCGTCGTTGTGCCTAGACTCGCTGCCAGCACCACCCCGGAGGCCGACATGAGCATCACCATCCACCTGCGCGCCGACGGCGTCTCGCTGCTGCTGCACACCGACGGTGGGCTGCCGGAGGCCCGATACTGGGGCGCCGACCTCGGAGAGCTCACCGCCACGGAC
>DURG01000253.1 GCA_012837465.1 Propionibacterium sp.
ACGCCCGGCAGATGGAGGAGGCCCGTGTGGCCTTCGCGCGCGAGGCGGATGCAGAGGAGTTGCTGCACAGCGCACGGGTCCTGGGACGCGACGACGTCGTCACCCCGTTGATGTTCGAGCACCGCCTCCTGGAGGCGGCCCGCGCCGTGGACCGGCACATTGTCCTACCGGAGGGGGAGGAGGAGCGCATCCTGCGCGCTGCGCACCGCCTGCTGGACCAAGGCATCTGCCGGCTCACGCTGCTCGGCGACCCCGCGGTGATCAAGGCCAAGGCCCAGGCCCTGAACCTGAACCTCGGTTCGGCCCAGATCATCGATCCTGCCACCAGTGAACTGCGCGAGCGCTTCGCCCAGAGCTACGCCGAGTTACGGGCGAAGAAGGGTGTAACACTGGAGGAGGCCCGCGACACGCTCTCCGACGTCAGCTACTTCGGAACGATGATGGTCCATGAATCACTGGCTGACGGCATGGTCTCCGGTGCCGTCAACACCACCGCACACACCATTCGGCCAGCTTTGCAGATCATCAAGACCAAGCCTGGCATCTCCGTGGTGTCATCGGTGTTCCTCATGTGCTTGGCGGACCGGGTGCTGGTGTTCGGCGACTGCGCAGTCAATCCCAACCCCACCCCGGAACAGGTGGCCGAGATCGCCATCAGTTCCGCCGAGACGGCGCGCCAGTTCGGCATTGAGCCACGCGTAGCGATGCTGTCGTACTCCACGGGAACCTCGGGCGCCGGGCCGGACGTCGAACAGACGATCGAGGCCACCAGACTGGTCGGCGAGCGCGCCCCGCAGTTGGCCGTCGACGGGCCCCTCCAGTACGACGCGGCCGTCGAGCCCGGTGTGGCGCGCACCAAGGCGCCGGATTCACCGGTGGCCGGCCAGGCCACCGTCCTGATCTTCCCGGACCTCCAGACGGGCAACAACACCTACAAGGCCGTGCAGCGCAGCGCGGGTGCCCTTGCGATCGGGCCCGTTCTGCAGGGCTTGAACAAGCCGGTCAACGACCTCTCACGCGGTGCCCTGGTCTCCGACATCGTCAACACCGTGGCGATCACCGCCATCCAGGCGGGGAGGGGCACATGAGCACCATGCGGGCCGCCGTCGTCACGCAGTTCCGACGCCCCCTGGAACTGCGCGAGGTGCCCATCCCGGAGCCGGGCTGGGGGGAGGT
Source organism: Propionibacterium sp. (assembly GCA_012837465.1). Lineage (GTDB taxonomy): Bacteria > Actinomycetota > Actinomycetes > Propionibacteriales > Propionibacteriaceae > Arachnia. The sequence continues at coordinate 1,177 of DURG01000253.1, forward strand.
CCTCGTGCGGGTGCGGGCCTGCGGCGTGTGCCACACGGACCTCCACACCTTGCACGGCGACTGGCCCGACAAACCGGACCTCCCCCGCATCCCGGGCCATGAGTCGGTGGGTGAGGTCGTGGGGATCGGCCCCGGCGTCGATCGGCACGAAGTGGGCGACCGGGTGGGCGTGCCCTGGCTCCATGAGGCTTGCGGCCGCTGCGAGCAGTGCATGTCCGGCTGGGAGACTCTTTGCGAGAAGCAGAAGCGCAGCGGCTACGACGTCGACGGCGGGTTCGCGGAGTACGTCGTGGCCAAGTCGGATTTCGCGGCGAAACTGCCCGCTGGGCTCAGCTACCAGCAGGCTGCGCCGCTGATGTGCGCCGGGCTGACGGTCTATAAGGGCCTCATGCAGACCGATTCCGACCCGGGGGATTGGGTGGTCGTCTCCGGGGTGGGCGGCCTCGGGCACCTGGCCGTGCAGTACGCGCGGGCCATGGGGTTCAGGGTCATCGCCACGGACATCGATGAGCCCAAGCTCAACCTGGCAGCGAAATTGGGCGCGGCGATGACGCTCAACGTCCGCGAAGTGGATCCGGTCAGTTACCTCCAGCGCCAGATCGGAGGCGCACACGCTGCGCTCGTGACCGCCGTCTCGCCGGCCGCATTCGGCCAAGCCGTCGGCATGATGCGTCCCGGCGGCACGGTGGTGCTCAACGGCCTCCCGCCTGGCGACTTCCCGCTCAGCATCTACGACATGGTGATGCGCGCCATCACGTTGCGGGGTTCCATTGTGGGCACTCGCTATGACTTGGATCGGGCGCTGGATCTGGCCGCCCAGGCCCGGATCGAGGCGACGGTGCACCCTGCCCGGCTCGACGACGTCAATGCTGCGTTGACCAAGCTCGAGGGCAGCGCGTTGCCTGGCCGGACCGTGCTGGAATGCTGAGCCTCAGTGGGCCGAGGTCCGCTCGGTGATGAACCGGCGCGACTCCGCGATGATCTTCCCCGCGTCGTGGTCCAACGTGGCCACGTGGTAGCTGCGGGTCAACTCGACGTCCTCGACGTGCAGCACCTTCCCCCGGATCAGCTCGCGGCTGGCGCCGTCGACGACGTGGTCCACCGTCGAGGTCATCAGCAACACGCGGCTGGGGATGAGGTGGAGCTTGGCCTGGGTGTCGATCCACAGGTCCCGCATCGTCGCGAGGCTGGTGACCGAGAACTGCGAATAGGACGGCTCGGCCATGTCCGGCAGCGCGATGTCCGCGCCGATGCCCTTCTGCGGGGGCAGCACCTGGTGGATCCGCGAGGCGAAGGGGATGCGCCGGTCGCGGGAGCCGACCGAGGGGTTGACCAGCAGCACGCCCCGGACGGGGTGGAGGCCCGCCAGGCGCAGCGCCAGCGCGCCGCCCATCGACAACCCGGCGACGAAGACCGTGCCGCACTGCTCAGACAGTTCGAAGTACGCGTCCTCGATGGTGTTGTACCAGTCCCACCAGCGGGTGCGTTCCATGTCACGCCAATGGGTGCCGTGCCCGGGCAACCGCGGGGCGACCACGCGCACGCCGGGCCATTCACCGTCGGGTTGGGCCAGTCCCATCACCCAGGGCCGGATGGAGGCGACCGTGCCGGTGAACCCGTGGCTCATCACGACGCCGATGTCGCCTTCTCCGGCGCGAATTGAGCGTGCTTCTGGTCGAACGGTGAATGGGGTGGCCATACCTCAGGATGGCAGAGATTAGACTGCCGCCCATGTGGTACCAGTTCTTCAAGTTCACCATTTTCACGCCGATGGTGAAATTCGGCTACCGAACCAAGGTGATCGGGAAGGAGAACTTCCCCCGCCGGGGAGGAGCGATCCTCGCCAGCAACCACATCGGCGCGCTCGATTCGTTGGTGATCCCCGCCAGCATGCCGCGCAAGATCACCTTCCCCGCCAAGGCCGAACTCTTCACGGGTGACCGTGGGCTGGGCTCCAAGATCGTGGCCTGGTTCCTCAAGGCGGTCGGGCAGGTGCCGATGGACCGCAGCGGCGGGCGAGCCAGCGCAGACGCGCTCGGCAGCATCAACTCGGTGTTGGCCGACGGCGAGGTCGTCGCCATCTATCCCGAGGGCACCCGTTCCCCCGACGGGCGCCTGTACAAGGGCAAGACCGGCATGGCCCGCATGGTGCTCAGCAACGACGTGCCCGTGATCCCCGTCGGAGTGGTGGGCACGAAGTCCTCCAAGGGCCCGTTCGGCATCCCGTGGGTGCACCGCCCCGTGGTCATCGTCGGCGAGCCCCTCGACTTCTCCGCGTACGCCACCAGCAAGCCCAGTACCAAGTTGCTGCGCTGGGTGACCGACGAGACACTCCACGCCATCCAGGAGTTGACCGGCCAGGAGTACGCCGACGTGTACGCCACCCGCGTCAAGCACGGCGACCTCAAGGAGGTCGGCTCCGACGAGTTCCTCCTGCCGCGCCCCGGTGGAGGGCCGGCCCCACAGGACGTGCCCGCGGTCGATGGCTGATTCGAGGCCCGCCACCGAGGAGTCCCGGCTGATCGTCGGGCTCCGTTGGCTGACGGCTCACTCCCTCTGGTACCGGGACCGCCATGACGTGCTGGCCCGCGTCTACACCGTCGTCGAGTTGGCACGTGGGCTGCTCGGCATCCACATCGTGCTGGTCAACCTCTTCATCGTGTTGCCACGCGCCTCGAACCCGGCCGTGGTGTGGGGCGCCACCGCCGCGCTGAGCGCCTGGCACGTCTACATCTCGCTGCGCTTCCGCAGGCCCAACCGACGCACCTGCGCCGCGCACATCACGGATCTCGCCGTCACCCTGCTCATCGTCTTTTCCTCCGTGTGGGCCGTGCCCGCCGGCGCGGCCCCGCTGACGCTGGCCGGCTACTGGGCCGGGGGAGCAGCGGCCTACGCAGTGCTCTTCCACAGCATCCGCTGCGGCGTGCTCTTCTCGCTGGCCACCGCCGCCTCGCTCCTGGCGATCCCCAGCCACTTCACGATGGAACGCGTGAGCACCTCATTCGTCATGATCCTCTTCACCGTGTGCCTCGGCGTGCTCATCGCCCAATTCCGCGCCACGATCATCGAACAGGAGCAGGAGCGCGTCCGCTCCGCTGCGCTGGCCGAGCGCGAGCGGCTCTCGCGCCTCGTCCACGACGGCGCGCTCCAGGTGCTTGCTCTGGTCGAGCGCGAAGGGCCGTCGCTCGGTCCCCGCGGCATCCGCCTGGCTGCGCTGGCCCGTGAGTCCGAGGCGCAGCTTCGTTCCCACCTCCAGGACCGCGACGTGCTCGACGTGGAGCACCGCACCTCCGTCGACCTGGCGGCCGTCCTCGACAAGTACGAGTCGGCCAAGGTCACCGTCTCCACCATGGCCAGCCTGGTCCAAGTGCCGCGCTTCCTCGCCGACGAGGTGGAGGGCGCGCTGGCCGAGATCCTGAAGAACGTCGACGAGCACGCCGGCCCTGATGCGGAGGTCTGGATCCTGCTGGACCAGGAGATGTCGGACGAAGTGATCCTGTGGGTCAGGGACAATGGCGTTGGCATGAGCGCCGAGCAGGTCGAGGCCGCTGCCAGGAAGGGCCGGATGGGCATCCGCGACTCGATCGTGGGCCGGATGGCAGGGCTGGGCGGCACCGCGATCCTCAAGTCGTCGCCCGGTGCCGGTGCAGAGTGGGAACTGCGGTTCCCGATTGATGTCGAGGGCTTGGAGGGCTGAGGAGTGGTTGAGTTGGAGCGCAAGAGGATCATGCTGGTCGACGACCACCCGATGTGGATCGACGCCCTGAGCGAGGACCTCACCGAGGTGGGGTTCGAGATCGTGGCGGTGGCCAAGAACGGCCAGGAGT
>DURG01000254.1 GCA_012837465.1 Propionibacterium sp.
ACGTAGCGGATGGGGGTGGTGGACACGTTGGTGAGCCGGCCGCGGATCTCAATCACCTGATCCGGGTCCGACAGGTTGAGCGTTGGGTTGGAGATGGAGGTGATCTCCACATCCAGGTATTCGGTGCGTGCATGGGCCGTGCCGGGGACGGCGACAACTCCCACCGCCAGCAGCACCGCTGCCAGCAGGGCACGCAGCAACCGACCGACCATCACCGTCTCATGCTAGTCGGGCCCGGGCGAGATTCTCGCGGGCGCGCGCGCCCAGGTCGGTTCCCGTGAGCCCGGCCACGTGCGCGGCCGCAGCGGCGAGCGCGTGCCGCAGCCACTGCGTCGGCTCATCCGAGGCGAACCGGCCCCAGGCGAGCCCGGCCACGAAGGAGTCGCCTGCCATGACGGACTGCACGGGTCGCTCGACGGGCAGTGAGGCGATCTCCTGGCCCCGAGTGCCTCGCGTGTGTGGTGTCGAGTCCCGAGTGCCTCGCGGGTGCGGGGCTGTAGCTTCTGCCTCCTGATCCGCGAGGTGTATCGAGGGACCTGGCAGGTACGCGACCCCCCTCGCGCCCAGCGACACCATCGGCAGCCTCACTCCGGCCGCGCGGAGGGCCTCGAGGGCGACGGCGACCCTGTCGTCGGGATCTGCCGCGGCGACTCCCGGGATCGCGAGGATCTCCTCGTCGTTGGGCTTGAAGGCGAGCACCCCCTCGACCTCGAGGGCCTCGACGAGCGCCTGCTGCTGCGCGTCGACGATGACCTCGGCGCCGCGCTCGATGACCGCGCGGGCGAGGTCGGCCCACGTGCTGGCGGGCAGTCCGGTGGGGACCGAGCCGTTGAGGGTGACGAGGTCGCCGGGGCGGACGTCGCCCAGCAGGGTGTCGACCAGCGGAGCCACGTCGTCGGAGCCGTCGAGGGTGAAGCCCTGCGCGACGAAGTGGGCGGCCACCTTCTCGCCCGCGGCGTCGACGAGGGTGAGGTTGTGGCGGGTTGCGCCCGGCACGGAGATCAGGCGGTGGACGATGCCCTCTTCGGTGAGGCGGCGGGAGTAGTCCGGCTTGTCCTCGCCGCCGACGAGGGCGTAGGCGACGTTGGGCACGCCCAGCGCGGTCGCGGCGCGGGCGCAACTGATGCCCTTGCCGGAACACACCGAGCGGAACGAGTGCATGGGGGCGACGCCGCCCCACACGGGGTCGCCGACGGTGAAGTGGTCGTCGTAGCCGGTGTTGAGGGTGACCGTGCGAAGCGTCCTCATGCCCTTCAGCGTAGAGTGCGGACGTGCGAAGCATTGTCAGAATCATGGCCACGGCCAAGGAGTTGTGGCCCCTGTACCTCGGCATCGTCCTCGGCGCCCTCATGGTGTCGGCCACCGCCTTGATGACGCCGTTCGTCATCGGCCGGGCGACTGACACCGTCGTGGCCATCGCCTCGGGCGACGGCGGCGACTGGCGAGACCTCATCTGGTTCGCCGTCGTCCTCCTCGTCATCGCCCTGGCGAACTCACTGCTGACCAACATCGCCGGCTACTTCGGCGACCAGATGTCGGTGCGGCTCCGCGCGATCCTGTCCGGCCGCTACTTCCACAAGCTCCTGCGCCTCCCGCAGCGTTACTACGACAACGAGCTCACCGGCAAGATCGTCAGCCGCCTCAACCGCTCGATCACGTCGATCACCGACTTCCTGCAGACCTTCGCCAACAGCTTCTTCCCCACGGTCATCACCCTGCTGGCGGTGTTGGTCATCACCGCGTTCTACTCGCCGTGGCTGTCGCTGCTGCTGATCATCATCTACCCGACGTTCGTGTGGCTCACCGCGCTCACGTCGCGCAAGTGGCAGGTGTGGGAGAAGCAGAAGAACGACCACTACGACATTGCAGGCGGCCGCTTCGCCGAGGTCATCGGCCAGATGCGCGTCGTGAAGTCCTTCGTCGCCGAGAAGCGCGAACTCACGGGCTTCAACGACCACTACGACGAGACGCTCACCCTCACCAAGTACCAGTCCGCGTTCTGGCACCGGATGGACTTCTGGCGCCGCGGCGCGCTCGACATCGTCTTCTTCGGCGTCTACGCCATCATCTTCCTGCAGGCCGCCCGCGGCGACTACTCCGTCGGCGACATGGTGCTGCTCATCCAGCTGACCGCCATGGCCCGCCAGCCCGTCACCTCCATGAGCTACTGGGTCGACCTCACCCAGCGCGCCGTCGTCGGCAGCCAGGAGTACTTCAAGGTCATGGGGGAGGTCGACGAGCCCAACAACGCGCTCGAGGCCGAGCCCACCGCCGAGATCCGCTGGACCGATGAGGACCCGGTCATCGCGTTCGACGACGTCGACTTCAGCTACGACGACGACCAGGGCGACGGCCTCGTCCTCCAGGACATCGACCTCAAGATCAACCGTGGCGAGCGGGTCGCGTTCGTCGGCGAATCCGGCGGCGGCAAGACCACGCTGGTCAACCTCATCATGAAGCTCTACCCGGCCACCAACGGCGAGATCCGGGTGCACGGCCAGTCCGTCCGCGAGGTGCCGACGGTGGCGCTGCGCAAGGAGATCGGCGTGGTGTTCCAGGACTCCAACCTGTTCTCCGGCACCATCCGCGAGAACATGGAGTACGGCCGCCCCGGGGCGACCGACGAGGAACTCACCGTCGCCGCCACCCGCGCCAACGCGATGAGCTTCATCGCCAAGCTGCCCAACGGCTTCGACACCGAGATCGGCGAGCGCGGCATCAAGCTGTCCGGCGGCCAGAAGCAGCGGCTGTCGGTCGCCCGCGCGCTCCTGAAGGATGCGCCCATCCTGATCCTCGACGAGGCCACCAGCTCGCTCGACACCAAGGCCGAGCGCGCCGTCCAGGCCGGCCTCGAGGAACTCATGGAGGGCCGCACGACGCTGATCATCGCCCACCGGTTGTCGACCATCGCGTCGGTGGACCGGATCGTGACGCTGCGCGACGGCCGCATCGACGAGGTGGGCTCGCCCGCCGAACTGGCCCGCACCGGCGGCATCTACGCGGAGCTGTTGGCGCTGCAGGGCTCTGAATCCAAGGCCGACAAGGCCCGCCTCCGCGCCTACGACATCACTTCCTGAACCACGCCAGTGCTATCATAGGCCTCAACTGATAGCAGGAGGGTGCATGGCCGGGATCGTGGTGCGGAACCTGTCCGACGAGACGCATCGTGCGCTCAAGGCGCGCGCCCGCGCACATGGGCACAGCATGGAGGCCGAGGTGCGCAACATCCTCGACGAGGCGGTCGCGCCGCCCGTGGGCCTCGGGTCACTACTCATGGACATCTTCCACAGCAGTGGCGGCATCGAGATCGACCTCGAGCGTGACCGCACCCCGCACGAGCCGTTGAGCCTTGACTCATGATCGTGCTCGACACCAACGTGTTGTCCGAGCCCCTCAAGCCGGGCCCTGAACCCACCGTCGTCGAATGGCTCGACGCGCAGCATCCCGGCACGTTGTGCATCACGGCGATCACCGTGGCCGAGCTTCGCTACGGCCTGGCAGCCCTCCCGGAGGGCAGGCGCAAGGCCATCTTGACCAAGCGCCTGGAGGCCGAGGTGCTACCTCTCTTCGGGTCGCGAATCCTCCCCTTCGACGACGACGCGGCCGCCCAGTACGCAGACTTGCAGGCCGCGGCACGCGCCAGCGGGCGGCCCATGCCCGTGCTCGACGCGCAGATTGCTGCGATCGCCCGGGCGCGGGGCTGTGCGCTCGCCACCCGCAACGTCGCGGACTTCGAGGGTGCCGGCCTGGTGTTGATCAATCCGTGGCGCGGCTGAGGAGTGCGTCGACGTCGCGGAGCAGCACGCCGCGGCGGCCGTCGAGGGCGAGCACGCCGTCGTCGACGAACTCGCGCAGCTTGCGGCTCAACGTCTCGGGCGTGGTGCCCAGGTGGGAGGCGACGTCCTTCTTCGCCATCGGCAGTTCCAGCAGGGCCCCGTCGGGCGTCGAGCGCGACGGGAGGTCGAGGAGGTAGGCAGCCAGGCGCGCGGCGACGTCGGTGCCGCCCATCGCGGCCAGCATTCGCTCCGCATTGGCGAGCCGCTCGGATTGGACCTGCAGCATCCGCACCGCGATCCCCGGGAAGCGGGCGACCAGCGCGGCCAGGTCGTCGTGGTCGAAGGTGCACATCGACGCGGGGGTGTCGGCGTAGGCGTAGTGGCTCGGCCGGCGGCCGAGGACGAAGGCGTCCTCACCCAGCACGTCGCCCACGCCCAGCACGCGCACCACGTGCTCGCGGCCGCTCTCCAGCAGCCGCACGACGCGGACCTTGCCGGAGTGCACGACGAAGAGGCGGCGGGTGGAGTCGCCGGCGGCCACCACCTGGTCGCCCGCGTCGAACTTGAGGGGCCGCGCGAAGCTCGCGACCTCGAGCTGTTGCTTGGGGTCGAGGCCCTTGAAGATCGGAACGAGGGAAACGCAGGTATCGCCGCTTGACATGGCTCAAGTATGTACCCGCCCCGGGGGACTCCCCTTGACCTGTGTCAAGGAATGGACGGCTCTTCCCGCCTACCTTGAGGTCATCGCCACAGGGGCGAACACCCAACGAAGGAGTCATCATGACCACCACCAACACCATCCTCCGCGCCGAGGGCTTCAGCTGCCCGTCCTGCGTCACCAAGATCGAGAAGGCCGTCGGCAAGCTCCCCGGCGTCAAGGACGTCAAGGTCCACTTCGCCTCCTCGCGCATCGAGACCACCCACGACACGGCCGAGACCTCCGTCGACGACCTGGTCGCCGCGGTCAAGAAGGTCGGCTACACCGCACGCCCGTCGGCGTTCTGAGGGCGAGGACACAATGAATGAGCGCATCCGCAGGTGGGCGATCCCCGCCGTCTCAGGCACGCTGATCGTCGTCGCACTGATCGTCGGCCAGTTCAACCCCACGGTGGGTGACTGGTTCATGCTCGCCGCCGCCATCGTGGCCGGCACCCCCGTCGTCAGGAAGGCCATCAGCGCGCTGCGCGTGAAGGTGATCGGCATCGACCTGCTCGTCTCCGTCGCCGCCATCGGCGCCATCTTCATCCGGAACTTCTGGGAGGCTGCGGCCGTCACGTTCCTGTTCGCGCTGGGCGCGGCCCTCGAGAACGCGACCCTGGCCAAGACCCGCTCGGCGCTGGCCGAACTGGTCGCTCTCGCCCCCACCACCGCCATCGTCGTGCGCGACGGTGAGCAGGTGGAGGTGCCCGCCCACACCGTCGGCGTGGGCGAGACCGTCATCGTCAAGAACGGTGGGCGCGTGCCCGTCGACGCCACCGTCACCAGCGGCCAGGCCGCCGTCGACGAGGCCGCCATCACCGGCGAATCCATCCCCGCCGAGAAGTCCGAGGGCTCCGAGGTGTTCGCCGGCACGATCGTCGCCGACGGGTTCCTCACCCTCAGCGCGACCGGCGTCGGCGCCGACACCACCCTGGCCCGCATCGTGCACCGCGTCGAGGAGGCGCAGGACGCCAAGGCCCGCACGCAGCAGTTCATGGAGCGCTTCTCCAAGTGGTACACCCCCGGCATCATCGCGCTGGCGCTGGTGGTGGGGCTCATCACGAGGGACCTCGAGCTCGCGCTCACGCTGCTGGTCATCGGCTGCCCCGGCGCCCTGGTCATCTCCGTTCCCGTGGCACTCGTGGCCGGCATCGGCCGCGCGGCCCGCGACGGCATCCTCATCAAGGGCGGCGAATTCCTCGAGACCGCGGCGAAGGTCGACGTGGTCGCTCTGGACAAGACCGGCACCATCACCCGCGGCGAGCCCCGCCTCGTCCGTACCCTGAGCACCAGCCCCGGCGACGAGCACGACGTCCTCCGCTGGGCCGCCCTCGCCGAGGCAGGTTCCGAGCACCCGCTCGCGATCCCCGTCCTGGCCGCCGCCCGCGAGGCCGGCATCGGCGTCCCGGCCATCCCCGATTCGGTGCGCTCCGTGCCCGGTCACGGCGTGGTCGCGCAGGTCGAGGGCCGCACGGTCGCCGTCGGCAACCTCGCGCTGATCCATCAGGTCGAGGCCGACCGTGGCGCCGACTGGGCCGAGTCCGCCGTCGAAGAGCTGTCGTCCGCCGGCCAGACGCCGCTGCTCGTCGCCGTCG
>DURG01000255.1 GCA_012837465.1 Propionibacterium sp.
GGCGGCCGCGGCCATGATCCGGGACGAGGACGCCGTCATGCTCGAGGCCGGCACCACCTGCGCCATGATCGCCCGCCATCTCGCCGCCCGCCGCGGCCTGCAACTGGTGACCAACTCCGCGCTGGTCTTCAACAACGCCCGCATCAACCCCCAACTGAGCGTCATCCTGACCGGCGGCGTGTTCCGCCGCGAGTCCGAGTCGTTCGTCGGCCCCGTCGCCGAACGCGCGATCAACGACTTCAACGCGCGCATCGCGTTCCTCGGCACGGATGGCTTCTCCCCGGAACGTGGGCTCACCACCCGCTTCGTCGAGGGCGCCCAGGTGGCCACCCTCATGCGCGATCGCGCGGAAGAGACCTGGCTGGTCGCGGACTCCTCGAAGTTCGGCCAAGCCGGGTTCGTCAGTTTTCTGCCCCTGGGCGGCATCACCGGGATCATCACCGATACCGGGCTCGCCGAGGATGCAGTCGAAGCATTGCAGGAGCACACCAAGGTGTGCCTCGTCTAAGGAAGTAAGGAAGAACAATGGCATCCGTTGTAGTCATGCCTCAGCTCGGCAACAGCGTCGAGTCGTGCTTGATCATTTCCTGGCAGGTCAACGTCGGCGACGAAGTCGCGGTCGACGGCGTGCTGTGTGAGGTCGAGACCGACAAGGCCTCCATGGAGGTTCCCTCCACCGCGGCGGGCACCGTGCTCGCCATCCTCTGGGAGGAGGGTGACGACGTCCCGGTCAAGGACCCCATCGTGGTGGTCGGCGACGCCGGCGAGGACCCGCAGCCCGCCCTCGACGCCGCCGGCTGGAAGGGCAAGGAGGGCGAGGAGGAAGACGTCCCCACGTCCGACGAGGGCCCCCACGCCCAGCAGGAGCGCGAGGCCGCCCCCGAGTCCGAGACCCCCGACATGGTTGGCGACGTCGAGCGCGTGGCCGCCACCGGCGCCTCCAGCCCGCGGGCCCGCAACCTGGCCGGCTCCAACAACATCGACATCAACGCCGTCACGGAGGGCTCCGGCCCCGGCGGCCGCGTCATCGAGCGCGACGTCCGGGCCGTCCTCGACGCAGGTGGCACCACGCTCGCCGCCGCCCGCGCCGGCGCACTGCCCGGTGAGGGCACGGGCCTCGGCGGCCGAGTCTCCACTGCGGACCTCGGCAAGGAAGCAACCACGGCGGAGGCCCCCAAGGCCGCACCGTTCACCTCGTCCGGCGCCCGCGAGTACCCCGGCCCGACGACGTCGGCACCGCTCAAGGGCATCCGCAAGGTCATCTCCGAGCGCATGATGCACTCGCTGGCCAGCTCCGCGCAGCTCACCTACACCTCGACGGCCAACGCCGCGGGCCTGCTCGCGATGCGCAAGAAGCTGAAGAACTCGCCCGAGGAACTCGGCCTCAACAAGGTCACCATCGGCGACCTCGTGGGCTTCGCCGCCACCAAGACCGCGGCCAAGCACGCCAACCACAACGCCCACCTCGAGGACGGCACGCTCACCACGTTCGAGAACGTGCACCTGGGGCTCGCCGTGGACACGCCGCGCGGCCTCCTCGTCCCGACGCTGCGCAACGCGTCGCAGATGAGCCTGCGTGAGTTCTCCGCCACCAGCAAGGACCTCGCGTACCAGGCCATCGACGGCAAGATCAACCCGGATCTGCTCGGCGGCGCCACGTTCACCGTGTCCAACCTCGGCGGCTTCGGCATCGAGTCCTTCACCCCGCTGCTGAACGTCCCGCAGGTCGCCATCCTGGGCGTCGACGCGATCTTCCCGCGCGCCACCATCGACGAGGACGGCAACGTCGGCGTCGAGCAGCGCATCGGCTTCTCGCTCACCGCTGATCACCGCGTGATCGACGGCGCCGACGCGGCCCGCTTCCTGCAGGACCTCGTCAAGTACATCGAGAACATCGACATCACGGCACTGGGCTGAGAAGGGGTTGAACATGTCTGACAAGTCACCGGGTTTCGACACCGGCTCGCAGAGCTCGCCGGGCTCAACCAACGAGTATGACGCCATCGTGCTGGGCGGCGGCCCCGGCGGCTACATCGCCGCCGAGCGCCTCGGCCACGCCAAGAAGAAGGTCCTCCTGATCGAGGCCGACGCCCTCGGCGGCACCTGCCTCAACGTCGGGTGCATCCCGACGAAGGCCCTCCTCAACGCGGCCAAGACCTACTCCCACGCCAAGCACGGCGCCCACCTGGGCGTCAACGCAGGCGACATCTCCGTCGACTGGACGGCGATGCAGAAGTGGAAGCAGCAGACCGTCGACACCCTCGTCGGCGGCGTCGGCCAAGCCGAGAAGAAGGCCGGAGTCACCGTCGTCAAGGGCTACGGCACCTTCGACGGCCCCGGCAAGGTCACCGTCGACGGCACGCAGTACACGGCCGACCACGTGATCCTGGCCACCGGCTCCGTACCGGTCATGCCGCCCATCCCTGGCACGCAGGACAACCCGAAGGTCATCGACTCGACCGGCATGCTCGCCGTCGAGGAGATCCCCGCCCGCCTCGCCGTCATCGGCGGCGGCGTCATCGGCCTGGAGTTCGCCAGCCTCTTCGCGATGCTCGGCTCTGAGGTCACCGTCGTGGAGATGCTGCCCGAGATCGTGCCGTTCATGGACGACGAACTCGCCACGCAACTGCGCAAGGGCTTGTCGAACGTGAACTTCAAGCTCGAGTGCAAGGTCACCGCGATCGACGGCGGCACCGTCAGGTACGAGACCAAGGCCGGTGCGGAGGAATCCGTCGAGGCCGACCTCGTGCTGATGGCCGTCGGCCGCAAGCCCGCCGTCACCGGCTGGAACGCCGAGCACTCAGGACTCGAGTTCTCCGGCAAGGGCGTCGTCGTGGACGACCGGATGCGCACCAACCTGCCCAACGTGTGGGCAGTCGGCGACGTCACCGGCCGCTCCCTGCTGGCCCACGCGGCCTACCGCATGGGTGAGATCGCCGTCGCCAACATCCTCGACCCCGAGGCGCACCGCAAGGGCGAGGTCATGCGCTGGCACACCATCCCGTGGGCCGTGTACTCGTCACCCGAGGCCGCCGGGATCGGGCTCACCGAGAAGCAGGCCGAAGCCGCCGGTCACAACGTGGCCAAGGTCGTCGTGCCCGCCTACCTGTCGGGCCGCTTCGTCGCCGAGGAAGGCGTCAAGGGCGCCGGTGCGTGCAAGCTCGTCTACGACAAGGACACCACGCAGGTGCTCGGCATCCACATCCTCGGCACCTACGCCTCCGAGATGGTCTGGGGCGCGTCCGTCGTGCTCGAGACCGAACTCAACATCACCGACCTGCGCCAGGTCGTCTTCCCCCACCCCACCGTCAGCGAACTGATCCGAGAAGCGGCCTGGGCCGCGAAGATCTGACCACAGGAGACATCACACAATGACCAAGTCACTCATCGTCGACCCGAGCAGTGTACGCAAGCCGTCGTACATTGAGTCGCCCAAGGTTCCGGTCAACCAGTACAAGCCGGATTTCGACGCCGAACTGAAGAAGTACGGCAAGGAGGGCCTCATCGAGATCCTCCACGACATGATCGCCGTGCGCCAGTTCGAGTCCATGCTGGACTCCATCAAGAAGACCGGCGCCTGGAACGGCGTCGAGTACAACCACCGCGGCCCCGCGCACCTGTCCATCGGCCAGGAATCCGCCGTCGTCGGCCAGGCCTCGCAGCTCGATCCGGACGACTTCCTCTTCGGCTCGCACCGCAGCCACGGCGAGATCCTCGCCAAGTGCTACTCCGCCTCGCGCAAGCTCCCCGAGGACCAGCTCGAGAACATCATGAAGTCGTTCCTCGACGGCGAGACCCTCGGGTTCGCGGAGAAGGTCGGCTACGACAACGTCACCGAGCTCGCCGAGAACTTCATCCTCTACGGCACCGTCGCAGAGACCTTCGCCCGCTCCGCAGGCTTCAACCGCGGCCTCGGCGGCTCGATGCACGCCTTCTTCACGCCGTTCGGCTCCATGCCGAATAACGCCATCGTGGGCGGCTCGGCCGATATCGCCACCGGCTCGGCGCTGTTCAAGCGCATCAACAAGCAGAAGGGCATCGTCATCGCCAACATCGGCGACGCCTCCATGGGCTGTGGCCCCGTGTGGGAGGCCATGATGATGGCCGCGATGGACCAGTACCGCACCCTGTGGAAGGACGGCGTCGAGGGCAACCCGCCGATCTGGTTCAACTTCTTCAACAACTTCTACGGCATGGGCGGCCAGACCTCCGGCGAGACCATGGGCTACGACATCCTCGCCCGCGTGGGCATGGGCGTGAACCCCGAAGCCATGCACGCCGAGCGCGTCGACGGCCTGAACCCCCTCGCCGTCGCCGATGCAGTCGCCCGCAAGCGCGAGATCCTCGAATCCGGCAAGGGCCCCGTCCTCACCGACACCATCACCTACCGCTTCTCCGGCCACTCGCCGTCGGACGCCTCGTCCTACCGCACGCCGGAGGAGGTCGAGCTGTGGCAGGCCCACGACGGCCTGGCGAACTACACCAAGTACCTGGTCGACAACAAGGTCCTCACGCAGGACGAGGTGGACGGCATCGCGACGAAGTTCGACGAGCGGCTCACCAAGGTCATCGCGATCGCCACCAAGGACGACGGCTCCAGCCCGCGCGTCGACACCGCCTTCATCGAGTCGGTCATGTACTCCAACGGCAACGAGCCCTCGCTCGACACCGAGCGTGAGCCCGAGCTCACCCAGCCGCTCGAGGAGAACTCCCGCGCCAAGTCCCTGCTGGCCAAGGCCCGCTACTACAAGGATGACAAGGGCAAGGTCGTCTCCAAGGCCAAGGCCTACAACTACCGCGACGCCCTCTTCGAGGCCATCGCGCACGGCTTCGCCACGGATCCGACGATGGCCGCATGGGGCGAGGAGAACCGCGACTGGGGTGGCGCCTTCGCCGTCTACCGTGGCCTCACCGAACTCCTGCCGTACCACCGTCTGTTCAACTCGCCCATCTCGGAGGCCGCCATCATCGGTGCCGGCGTCGGCTACGCCCTCTCGGGTGGCCGCGCCGTCGTCGAGCTGATGTACTGCGACTTCCTCGGCCGCGCGGGCGACGAGATCTTCAACCAGGCCCCGAAGTGGCAGTCGATGTCCGGCGGCCTGCTGAAGATGCCGCTGGTCATGCGCGTGTCGGTGGGCTCCAAGTACGGCGCCCAGCACTCGCAGGACTGGTCCGCGCTCGTGGCCCACATGCCAGGTCTGAAGGTCTACTACCCGGCCACCCCGTACGACGCCAAGGGCATGATGAACCTGGCGCTGCGCGGCACCGATCCGGTGGT
The DNA here is from genome assembly GCA_012837465.1 of Propionibacterium sp. GTDB lineage: Bacteria > Actinomycetota > Actinomycetes > Propionibacteriales > Propionibacteriaceae > Arachnia. The sequence continues at coordinate 5,279 of DURG01000255.1, forward strand.
CTTCTTCGAGTCCCAGCTCCTCTACGACGTGGCCGAGCAGTTCGAGACCGACGGCGTGCCCACCGAGTACTACGAGGTCGAGGAGGGCCAGCCGGTCATCCGCCGCGAGGGTTCAGACCTCACGATCGCCAGCTACGGCCCCACGCTGTACCGTGCGATCGAGGCCGCTGAGACGCTCGAGGAGAAGTACGGCGTCTCCGCCGAGGTGATCGACCTGCGCTTCATCGCCCCGCTCGACCTCGATCTGGTGCTCGAGTCGGTCAAGAAGACCGGCCGCCTGCTGCTCACCTCGGACGCGGTGGACCGTGGCAACTTCCTCCACGACATCGCCTCCCGCGTGCAGACCCTGGCGTTCGACCACCTCGACGCCCCGGTCACCGTGGTCGGCTCGCGCAACATCATCACGCCCGCTGCGGAGCTGGAGAAGCTGTTCTTCCCGCAGCCCGAGTGGATGATCGACGCGATCCACGAGCGGATGCTCCCGCTCAAGGACCACACGCCCGAGTCCAACCAGACCGACGGCGAGCTCGTCCGTCGCAACAAGCTCGGCCTCTGATCGTTGGTTGAGCCCTGACGCTGGTTGAGCCGGCTGCGCCCGAGCTTGCGAGGGCCGCAGCCGCGTCGAAACCTCCAGGGAGCGCCACTCGGCTGAGTGGGGACGTCTGGAGGTTTCGACACTGCTCGCTGCGCTCGCAGGCTCAACCAGCGTGAGCTGAATGGAGATTCAGATGGATACCCGTAACCAGATCAACGACCCGTCAATCGCTCCGGCCGATCGTGTGGCGGCCCTGCAGGAGTACCTGCAGGGCTCGCCCGCGTTCCCGGAGTTCGTGACGGAATCCAACAACCACGTCCACACCATCTACAGCTTCAGCCCGTACACCCCGTCGATGGCGGCGCTGCGGGCCCGTGAGGCGGGGCTGACCGTCGTCGGCTCGGTGGATCACGATTCGGCCGCCGGCGCCGCGGAGATGACGGCGGCCGCGGCCGCCGTCGGGCTCGGCTCGGTGACCGGCTTCGAGTGCCGCGTCTACGTGCACTCCGACGCCGACGTGGAGGCGGGCAACGCCCCGTTCCACGACCGCAAGCTGAACAACCCGGACACCGCGGGCATCGCCTACATGACGGTGCAGGGCATCCCGGCCTCGGCCCGCGACGAGGTCGCGGGCTTCCTGAAGCCCATCCGTGAGGCGCGGCTCAAGCGCACGTCGAAGATGGTCGACAACGCCAACGGCATCCTCGCAGGCCTCGGCGCCCCGCTGATCGACGTCGAGACCGACATCGTGGGCCGCTCGCAGTTCCTGCACGGCGGCACCGTCACCGAGCGACACCTGCTGGCGGCGATGGCCGACAAGCTCATCGAGCACTTCGGCCGGGGCGAGTCACTGACCGACGGCCTGGCGCAGCTGGGGCTGAACCTCTCCGACAAGGTCAAGGCGCAACTCGGCGACTCCGAGAACCCGCACCTGACCTTCGACCTGTTGGGCGTGATGAAGGCCGAGTTCCTGGACCGGATCTACGTCATCCCCGAGCGCACGCAGGACGGGGGAGAGTGCCCGACGATGGCCGAGGTGATCGCCTTCGCCAAGTCGATCGGCGCCATCCCCTGCTACGCCTACCTCGGCGACGTCACCGCGTCGCCCACGGGCGACAAGAAGGCGGAGAAGTTCGAGGACGACTTCATCGAGGAGCTCGTCGCCTTCCTCGGCGAGATCGGCATGCCGGCCATCACCTACATGCCGCCGCGCAACACCGCAGAGCAGATGGCCCGGATCGCCGACCTGGCGGACGCCAACGGGCTGCTCGAGGTCAGCGGGGTCGACATCAACACCCCGCGCCAGGTGTTCAACTGCCCCGAGCTGCAGCGCCCAGAGCTGGACCACCTCAACGACGCGACGTGGGCGATGGTCGCCCACGAACAACTCGCCGAGCACGACCTGGCGCTCGGCCTCTTCGCCGACGACTCACCGCTGGCCGGGCTGCCGCTGAAGGAGCGCGTGCAGCGCTACTCCGCCATCGGCCGCGCCCTCGTCCAGGACGGTCTGCCCGTCGCCGACGCCGCTGAACAACTCAACGCTGGTTGAGCCGACCACGTCCGAGCTTGCGAGGACCGTGGTCGTGTCGAAACCCCTGAAGCGAGATCACCTGGCTGATCGTGCGCCTTTGGGGGTTTCGACACTGCTCGCTGGCGCTCGCAGACTCAACCAACGAGCAAGGAGAACAACATGAACCTCATCGACATCGCGCCCGCACTGCGCGGCGCCTACCTCAACCAGCACGGCGTGCCCGTGATCGTCACGGCCATCGATGCGGGTGACGACGCCGTCGAGGTCGCAGACCTCGCGACCACGGACCTCCCGCTGCCCGGCAAGGTCAGCTACGAAGGCCGCGCGTTCACCGTCGAGACCCTCGGCGACGTCGAGGTGCTCCCCGATGCCAAGTCGGCCGAGGCCCGTGCCGCGACCTACCGTGGCGACGTCGTCGCGGGCAAGGTCGCCGTCGTCACCGGCGGTGCACAGGGCTTCGGTGCGGAGATCGTGCGCGGGCTCGTCGACTCCGGCGCGTTCGTCTACATCGCCGACCTCAACATCGACGGCGCCGCTGCGCTGTCGGAGGAGCTCGGCACCGACGTCACCGCGGCCATCAAGGTCAACGTCGGCGACGAGGAGTCGGTCAAGGCGATGGCCGAGGCCATCGCCGAGCGCACCGGCGGCCTCGACCTCGTCGTCTCCAACGCCGGCGTGGTGCGCGCGGGCTCCGTCCTCGAGCAGGAACTCAAGGACTTCGCCTTCACCACCGACATCAACTACACCGCGTTCTTCCTCGTCACCAAGCACCTGGGCGGCCTGCTGGCCGCTCAGCACAAGGCGGCCCCGGGATGGATGACCGACATCATCCAGATCAACTCGAAATCCGGCCTGGTCGGCTCGAACAAGAACGGCGCCTACGCCGGCTCGAAGTTCGGCGGCATCGGCCTGGTGCAGAGCTTTGCCCTCGAGATGGTCGAGCACGGCGTCAAGGTCAACGCGATCTGCCCGGGCAACTTCTACGACGGCCCGCTCTGGTCCGACCCGGATCGCGGCCTGTTCGTGCAGTACCTGCGCTCCGGCAAGGTGCCCGGCGCGACCACCGTCGACGAGGTGCGCGAGTTCTACGAGGCGAAGGTCCCACTGCGTCGGGGCACCTACGGCGCCGACGTGATGCGCGCGGTCTACTACATCGTCGAGCAGGACTACGAGACTGGCCAGGCCATCCCCGTCACCGGCAGCCAGGTCATGCTCAGCAGCTGACCGGATACTCGGGGTCCCTGAGATATCCCTTCCAAATCAGAGCAGGCAATGTGGACAATCCACATTGCCTGCTCTGATTTCGCAGCGATAGATCTGCCGACCCCAGTATCCGAGTGCGCAGGGGCGGCAGATATGATTAGTTGCACGTCAACGCAAATCTGGGAGCGCCCCTATGTACCCCGAGCACTCACCGCAGCCCGATCCCACCCTCGCGCACCGACGCGCGGCCGCCACCATCACCCTCCGCCGCCCTGACGGCGAACCGTTGTCCGACGCCGTGGTCACCGTGGAGCAGACCCGCCACGAGTTCGGCTTCGGGTGCATCGGCTTCGACTTCCTGCCACTCCACCACGGCGAGGCCGACCCCGAGGAGGCCCAGCGACTCACCGCGCTCGCCGACCTCTGGCTCGACGTGTTCAACTGGGCCACGCTGCCCTTCTACTGGGGCCGCTTCGAGCCCGAACGCGGCAAGCCGCACACCGACGAGCTGCGCGCCACCGCCGAATGGCTCGCCGGCCATGGCGTCACGCTGAAGGGTCACCCGCTGGTCTGGCACACCGTCGGCGCGAAGTGGCTGCTGGACCTCACGACCGACGAGATCGAGCAGGTGCAGCGCGAGCGCATCCGCCGCGACGTCGCCGACTTCGCCGGTCTCATCGACATGTGGGACGCCATCAACGAGGTGGTCATCATGCCGGTGTTCACCGCCGAGGCCAACGGCATCACGCGGCTGGCCCGCAAGCTGGGCCGCGTCGGCACCATCCGGCTCGCCTTCGAGGAGGCGCGCGCCACCAACCCGTCGGCAACGCTGCTCCTCAACGACTTCGACATGTCCAGCGCCTACGACACCCTCATCGAGGCCGTCCTTGAGGCAGGCATCCAGGTCGACGCCATCGGGCTGCAGAGCCACATGCACCAGGGCTGGTGGGGGCCCGAGAAGACCGAGCGGATCCTCGAGAAGTTCTCCCGCTACGGCCTCCCGCTGCACTTCACCGAGATGACGCTCGTCTCCGGCGACCTCATGCCCAAGCACATCGTCGACCTCAACGACCACGTCGTCGACTCCTGGCCCACCACTCCCGACGGCGAGGCCCGGCAGGCGGAAGAACTTGAGGCGCACCTGAGGATGCTGTGGGAGCACCCCAGCGTCGAGTCGGCCACCTACTGGGGGATCTCCGACGTCGGCGCCTGGCTGGGTGCCCCGGCCGGGCTCGTGCGGCTTGACGGCACCCCCAAGCCCGCCTACGACGCACTGCACCGACTCGTGAAGGAGGAGTGGTGGACGGCCCCCACCACGCTGCGCACGGACGCCGACGGCCGGCTCACCGTCGAGGGGTGGAAGGGCAGTCATCGGGTCACAGCCGCAGGGCTGGCCGCCGAGTTCGACCTCGCCGTCGCTCCGGAAGAGTTGACGCTGCGCTGATCCCGCGCCAACCCTGTGTGAAGGGACCAGCCCTGCAGGGTTGGCCCCTTCACCGGAGGCAGGCGCCGCTCCCTGAAGGGCTGGCGCCTCGACGAAGGGTTGGCGCCTTCGCGGAGGGTTGGCGGCTCAGCGGGGGGCGGGGGCGGTGGTGTCGCGCACGATGAGGTGGGTGGGCAGCTGCCGGTGGGGGTCGCCCAGTTCGCGCCCGGCGGGCAGGTCGAGCAGCATGCTCAACGCCATCGCGCCGATCGCCTGCAGCGGCTGCGCCACCGTCGTGAGGCCCTGGCGTGCGGCCTCGGGCACGTCGTCGAAGCCGACGATGGAGAGGTCCTCGGGCACCCGGAGCCCGCGGGCGCGCGCGGCGGCGACGACCTGGAGCGCCGAGACA
>DURG01000256.1 GCA_012837465.1 Propionibacterium sp.
CTCGGTGGCCGACTCGGCCGGGCGCGGAGCTTCGGCCTCGGGCTGCGGGCCCGGGCGCTGCCTCGGGTGCTCGGTGGTGCGCGGCGGCTCTGGCTTGCGGGGACGGATGGCCCCGGTGTCCTCCCAATCCCCGACGGGGGTGGCCTCGCCGCTGCCCATCATGCCGACGCGGCGCTCGAGCCGGTCCATGCGGGCGTGCAGCCCACGCTCGTCGGCATCTGCGCCGGGGAGGAGGACTCGGGCGCACATCAGCTCCAGGTGGAGCCGGGGCGCCGTCGTGCCACGCATCTCGGTGAGGCCCGTCGCGATGACCTCCGCTGCGCGGGTGAGTTCGCCCGAGCCCATCCCCGCGACCTGGGTGGCCAGGCGCTGGGCCTGGTCTGCGGAGACCTCGAGCAGTCCGTTGGTGGCGGCCTCGGGAACGGCGGCGAGGATCACGAGGTCGCGCAGGCGGCGCAGCAGGTCTTCCGCGAAGCGGCGCGGGTCCTGACCGACCTCGATGACCTTGTCCACCGTGCGGAAGACGCCGGCCGAATCGCCGGCGGCGAAGGCATCCATGATCTCGTCGAGCAGCGCGTCGGGCGTGTAGCCGAGCAGCGCCGCGGCCTGCTCGTAGCTGACGCCCTCCTCGCCGGCACCGCCGAGCAGCTGGTCCAGCACTGAGAGCGAGTCACGCACGGATCCGGCGCCGGCGCGCACGACGAGCGGCAGCGCGGTGCGATCCACCGCCACACCCTCTGCGTCGCAGATGCTGGCGAGGTAATCCGTGAGCACCTTCGGGGGCACGAGGCGGAACGGGTAGTGGTGCGTGCGGGAGCGGATGGTGCCGATGACCTTCTCGGGCTCCGTGGTGGCGAAGATGAACTTCGCGTGCGGCGGGGGCTCCTCCACCACCTTGAGCAGCGCGTTGAAGCCCGCCGTCGTGACCATGTGGGCCTCGTCGACGATGTAGATCTTGTAGCGGCTGGCCACGGGCGCGAAGTAGGCGCGTTCGCGCAGGTCACGCGCGTCGTCGACGCCACCGTGCGAGGCGGCGTCGATCTCGATCACGTCGATGGAACCGGGGCCACCGCGCGCCAGGTCCACGCAGGAGCGGCACACGCCGCACGGCGCGGCGGTGGGGCCTTCGACGCAGTTGAGGCAGCGGGCGAGGATGCGGGCCGAAGTGGTCTTGCCGCAGCCGCGGGGCCCGGAGAAGAGGTAGGCGTGATTGACCTTGTTGTTCTGCAGCGCGCGCTGGAGCGGGACGGTGACGTGGTCCTGGCCGATGACGTCCGCGAACGAATCCGGGCGGTAGCGGCGGTACAGCGCAAGCGGCGGGGGCGGGCCGTCGAGCCGGGGCGTGTTGTCGACCTTCGAGGGCGGGACGTGCTCGTGCATCTCCGGCTCCTCGGGTTCCGCGTCCGCGAAGAGGCTGGGCCCCGTCTGCTGCGGAACCTCGGGCTCAAGCCCAGGCTCATCGTCGAAGAGGCCCGGGCCGTCCATGGGCTCGAAGCCAGGCTGGTCAGCCGAGCCAAACGCCTCATCCGCGATGGGGGCGTATTCGTCCTCGGTGTACTCGTCCTCGTCCACGTCCCCACCCTATTGCAGGCTCCAGACAAAACGCCCGGCAAAGAAAAAGGGCCCCTCGCGCACCCGGAAGAGCTCACTTACCCTTGCTGCCTTCCGACCCTGGGGGAGTTGGGCGAGATACCGCCGCGCGAGGAACCTTGGACAACTCTACCCCATCTCCCCGATGCGTCCACTCGACGCTGGCGCAGGGGCACCCAAATCTAGATTTGCGAGCGTCCGACAGCGCAAATCTAGATTTGGGCGCACGGTGAGGGGGGTCGCTAGGGTGACGCGCATGGTCAGCAGCATTGATCCCGCGCTCGCCGAAGTCTGGCGCGGCGACTACCTCGAAGCAGTCCACCACGGAAGCGTCGCCATCGTCGGCCCCGACGGCGTGCGCCTGGCGCTGGGCGACGCGACGACGCCGTTCCTCTCCCGCTCCGCCGTCAAGCCCCTCCAGGCAGTGGCGATGCTGCGCCACGGGCTGGACCTCGAGGGCCCGGAGTTGGCGCTGGCCGGGGCGTCGCACGACGGCGAGCCCTTCCACGTCGACGGCGCACTCAGCATCCTCGACGGCGCGGGCCTCTCCCCCGCCGACCTCCAGAACACCCCGGACTTCCCCTCGCGCGAGCCGCTGACCGCCTGGCTGGCGGCAGGCCGCGGCAAGGAGTCGATCGCCCACAACTGCTCCGGCAAGCACGCGGCGATGGTGCGCACCTGCGTGCGCGCCGGCTGGCCCACCGACACCTACCGCGACCCCTCCCACCCGCTGCAGCTGGCCATCCGCCAGGAACTCACCACCCAGACCGGCGAACCGGTGGGCGACCC
>DURG01000257.1 GCA_012837465.1 Propionibacterium sp.
CGTTCGTGCCTGCGCAGCAGCGACTCGGCGACGTCGGGCCGCTCGTGGAGGAGGTTGCGCTCCTCGCCGGGGTCGTCGTCGAGGTTGGTCAGCTGCCAACCGGCGCCCATCGGGGCGTGCTCGACGGCGGCCAGCTCCCGCGCGTCCTGGCTTTCCGGGTCCACCCAGGACAGCTTCCACGCGCCGTCGCGCACGGCGAACTGGAAGCCGCACTCCCAGTGGAGCGCCCGGTCCGTCGTGGCGGCGTGCAGCAGCGTGGGGAGGAGGTTGAGCCCGTCGGTGGGGTGGGTCGCCGTCGAGCCGCTGACCTCGCGGAAGGTGGGCAGGAGGTCGAGTGCGCTGGCGAGGCCGTCTCGTTGCTGGCCGGCGGGGATGGTGCCCGGCCAGCGCCAGATCATGGGCACGCGGATGCCGCCCTCCCACAGCGTGTACTTGGTCCCGCGCAGCGGCGTGTTGTCGCCGTAGTTGCAGGTGGAGCCGCCGTTGTCAGTGAGGTAGACCACCAGCGTGTCCTCTCGGAGGCCGAGGTCGTCGAGGCGGTCCAGCACGGCGCCGATCTGCGCGTCCATGAGCTCCAGCTGGGCCAGGTAGTACTCGCGGCCGTGGGGGAGGTTGGGCACGATGACGTCGTCGTACCAGTCGCCGTAGCTGGCCTCCTCCGGGTTCCAGTCGTTGAACTTCGGCAGGCCGCGGCGCTCGAGCTCGTCGTCGGGCAGCTGCCAGCAGAAGTTGTGCACCGCGTTGAAGGCCAGCATGCAGAAGAACGGGCGCTGGTCGTCAGCCCCGATGAAGTCGAGCGCCCGGCGGCCGAACTCGTCGGTGAGGAAGCCGTCGAACTCGACGGGGTCGTCGCCGCTGAGCAACGGCTGGACCGCCATGGGCATGGCCGCCTCGCCGTACTCCTCCTGGGCCTCGACGCTGTGGCGCAGGTAGTTGAGCCGGCCGATCGACTGCCCGGCCAGGCCGTAGAGGGTCTCCTCGAAGCCGTGGTGTGGGGGGCAGGCGCGGTCCCCGATGTCCTCGCTGCCGTAGTGGACCTTCCCGAAGTAGCCCGTGCGGTACCCGGCATCCGCGAGCACCTCGGCCAGGGTGGGGGTGGCCGGATCCGGCGGGAACTCGGCCGAATCGAACCAGAGGCTGCCCCATCGCTGCTGGTACAGGCCGGTCATGATGCCGGCGCGCGACGGGCTGCAGATGGGGGCGGTCACGTAGCCCTGGGTGAAGGACACCCCCTCTGCGGCGAGCCTGTCCAGCGCTGGGGTGTCGACGTCGTCGCGCACCTGGAGGGCGCTGCGATCGGCGTATCCGTGGTCGTCAGAGACGATGAGCACGATGTTGGGGGTGGCCATGGCCCCATTATCGCACTGGGGAAGGCAGTGCAGACTGTAACCAAATGGTTATAGGACAATCCTTGACATAACCAGTGGAACCACTGTCTACTAGTAACGGATGCAAATAGCGGAGGTGCGATGAAGCCCGACTACCCATTGCTGGGGCTACTGGCGAGGAAGCCTGCCACCGGCTATGACATCGGCAAGTGGCTGCGCGTCGACGGCCGGTTCCTCGGTCGCCGCCCATCCATGACGCCCGTCTACCGCGCCCTGGCAGATTTCCAGAAGCGCGGGTGGGTCGAGAGCGTCACGGACCGCCGAGAGTCCGCGCCGGACGCGAAGGTGTACCACCTGACCCGGGACGGCCGGGAGGCCTTCGTCGAGTGGGCGAACTCGGACTACGTGCCTGCGGAGCGCCCCGCCGCTCCAGATTTCGCCGTCCGGCTGAACTTCGCCGGCCAGTTGGGCCCAGAGGCCGCGCTGCGGATCGTGCGCACCGAGCTCGAGTACCGCCGTCGGCAGCGGGCGGAGGAGGACCCCGGCCCCACCGAACTGGACGCGGACCCCATCCCGGAGATCGACGCGGCCTGGATGCAGTTCATCGATGAGAAGGTCCATGACCGGGGATGGCAGTCCACGTCGCTGCTCATCGGGTGGCTGGAGACCACGGAGCGCGAACTCTCCCGGATCATGAATCGACGCAGTGCAGTGCAGAGCAACGAAGGGATCACCGCATGACGGTCGTCAAATCTGCTGAGAAGGCGAAGGAAGCCGAGAAGGCGCCGAAGGAATCGAACCCCTGGTGGTGGCTGAGCATCGTCTCCGTGTTGGGCGGCATCCTCGGATGGTGGCTCGCCTCGCTGACGCTACCCACGCTGCCGAACCCGGCTGAGGTGGTCATGCGCGGCATCGACCTGTTCCAGCGCGGCATCCTCGGGTCCGACATCCTCGCGAGCCTGCGCCGAGTGCTGACTGGCTTCGCGATCGGCTCCGGCCTCGCGATCCCGCTGGGCTTCGCCATGGGTTGGTACCGGCCGATCCGTGCGCTGATCGAGCCGTGGACCCAGTTCTTCCGCACCGTGCCGCCGCTGGCGATCATCCCCTTGGCGATCGTCTTCCTCGGCATCGGCGAGGTGCCCAAGGTGTTCGTCATCGCGCTGGCCGCGTTCCTGGTGACCATCGTGGCCACCTTCCAGGGCGTGCTCAACGTCGACAAGACCCTCATCAACGCCGGCCGGGTGCTGGGGGCGGGCGACATGACGATCTTCCGCCGCATCGCGGTACCCGCCTCGCTGCCGTTCATCACGGTTGGGCTGCGGCAGGGCCTCGGCGCGTCGTGGGCCACGCTGGTGGCCTCCGAACTCATCGCCGCCCAGGAGGGCCTCGGCTACCGGATGCAGAACGCACAGATCTACTACCAGATCGACACGATCTTCGTGGGCCTGATCCTCATCGGGGTGTTCGGCCTGATCATGGACCGCATCGTGCTGTGGTTCGACCTGAAACTCACGAGCTGGCAGGAGCGCCGATGATGGCCATGGAAGACAAGATCGTTTTCGACAAGGTGACCCAGGTCTTCGAGCTCAACGGGAAGGCCTTCACGGCGGTCTCCGAACTCTCCCTGACCATCGCGGACAACGAGTTCGTCACCGTCGTGGGGCCTTCCGGCTGCGGCAAGTCGACCATCATGAACCAGGCAGCCGGGCTGCTTCAGCCCACCACCGGCGAGGTCCGCGTCGACGGGAAGCGGGTCCAGGGGCCCGGCCCCGAGCGCGGCGTCATCTTCCAGCAGTACGCCCTGTTCCCCTGGCTGACTGTGCGGCAGAACGTCGAGTTCGGCCTCGAGTTGCAGAAGATCCCCAAGTCCGAGCGCCGGGCCATCGCGGACAAGCAGTTGGAGTTGACCGACCTGACCGCGTTCGCCGACGCGCTGCCGAAGAATCTCTCCGGTGGCATGAAGCAGCGCTGCGCCATCGCCCGCGCCTACGCGGTCAACCCGTCGATCCTGCTGATGGACGAGCCCTTCGGCGCGCTCGACGCCCTGACCCGCGTGCACATGCAGTCGCAACTCCTCGACACCTGGTCGAAGGAGAAGCGCACCGTCATGTTCATCACCCACGACGTCGACGAGGCGGTCTTCCTCGCCAACCGCGTGATCGTCATGGCCGCCAGGCCGGGACGCATCTACAAGATCGTCGACGTGAACCTGCCCTATCCGCGCACCGACGAGATGCGCCTGACGCCAGAGTTCGCCGCCATCAGAAATGAAGTCTGGGACTCGGTCTACCACCAGCCCAACGACTGACCGCCACCCGAAACCCCTACCCCCTGCCATCCGCATCACGATTCAAAGGAGAACCCGGATGACCAACTTCACCCGCCGCCACTTCGTCCTCGGGGCCGCCGGCCTCGCCGGCGCCGCAGTGCTCACCGCCTGC
>DURG01000258.1 GCA_012837465.1 Propionibacterium sp.
CCGCTGGCTCGCAAGCTCGCAGGCGGACGCTCAGGGACCAGATCGGCTGCGGGCCCTTCGTCGTGCCGCGGTGCTCGTTCCTCGCACCCGCCACGCTCAGGGACCGGCGAAGCGGGTGCCGTTGCGGACCACGGCGACAGCAAGCTCCAGCGCGGGACCGAAGGAGGCCTCATCCAACCCGAAGGTGGGGCTGTGGTGCGAGCTGTCGAACTGCTGGTTGCCAGCACCGATGAACACGTAGCACGCCTTGGCCACCCGGGAGAAGGCCGCGAAATCCTCGCCACCGAGCATGGCGGGTTCCTCGATGATGGCGCCCTCACCCCAGATCGGGGCAGCGAGTTCGCGCACGACTGCGGTGCAGGCCGGATCGTTGAGCACTGCGTCGTAGCCGACGAGGTAGTCGAGCTCGGCGGTCAACCCCGGGTTGGCTGCCTCCAGACCTGCTACGAAGTTCTCCAGGCTGGAGCGCACCACGGCGCGGGTCTCGTCGTCGGTGGTGCGGATGCTGCCGCCCAGGCGGGAGGTGGCGGGGATGACGTTGAGCGCCACCTGCTTCCCAGCCTCCAGGTAGGTGGTGGACACCACTGCCGGCGATCGGGGCACCACGCGGCGCGCCACGATAGTCTGGATCTGGCTCACCAACCCGGCTGCGGCCGTGACCGGATCGATCGTGACCTCCGGCGTGGAAGCGTGTCCGCCGCGACCGGTGATGGTGATCTCGAAGAGGTCGGAGTTGGCCGACGCCGGCCCGTCCTTGATGTCGATCTGGCCCGTGGGCAGCGTGGCCCAGAAGTGGAAGCCGTAGATGAAGTCGAAGCCGGTGAAGTAGCCGGTGTCCACCATCTCCTTCGCGCCACCGGGAGGGGTCTCCTCCGCGTGTTGGAAGATCACGTGCACCTCGCCAGTGAGCTCCTCGAGGTGATCGTCGACCCAAGCTGCCGCCGACATCATGACCGCCGTGTGGGCGTCGTGCCCGCAGCCGTGCATCTTGCCCGGCACCTTGGAGGCGAACTCGAGATCCGGTCGGTCCTCCTGCAGGCCGAGCGCGTCGATGTCGGCGCGCAGCCCCAGCTTGGGGCCGGGCCGGCCGGTCTCGAAGACCACCACGAGGCTGGTGGGCGTGAGCTTCTCATAGCGGGACGCGTGCTGGAGGCGGTTGCGCAGCTCGGCTTCGATGTAGGCGACCGTCTCGTGCTCCTCGAACGAGAGTTCGGGGTACTGGTGCAGGTGGCGGCGCCAGTCGATGAGTTGGTCCAGGTAGCGGTCGGTTGTCATGTCGGTCTCCTTCCGGCCCTTCGACCAGCCGCGGGGGGCTGGCTCAGGGAACGTCTCAGCCGAGGTGGATGGGGCCGCCCGGGCCCACGGGCAAGCCCAGCAGGAACCAAGCGATGAGGAACAGCGTCCAGCCGATGCCCAGTGCGATCGAGTACGGCAGCAGGGCCGAGATCAGCGTGCCCATGCCGATCTTCTTGTCGTACTTCTTCGCCAGGCCGAGCACCAAGGGGAAGTACGGCATCATCGGCGTGATCGGGTTGGTGATGGAGTCGCCCACGCGGTAGATCATCTGGGTGAAGGCCGGGTGGAAGTTCAGCAGCATCATCATCGGTACGAAGATGGGCGCGAGGATGGCCCACTTGGCCGAGGCGCTGCCAATGAGCAGGTTCACCAGGCTGGAGAGGATGAGGATGCCGACGATCAGCACGACGCCGTTGGCGCCATCGAGCAACTCTGCGCCCTTGATGGCGATGATCGAGCCGAGGTTGGACCAGCCGAAGTAGGCCAGCATCTGGCTGGCGAAGAACACGATGACGATGAAGTTGCCCATGGAGGCCATGGATTCGGTCATCATCCGGGCCATGTCCTTCGAGTCCTTGATGGTGCCGGCCTTGATGCCGTAGATGAAGCCGGGCACGAAGAACAGGATCGTGATGAGCAGGCCGATGCCGTTCATCAGGGGTGAATCGTTGATGAGGCTGCCGGTCTCCGCATTGCGCATCAGCCCGTTGCTGGGGATCGACAGGGCCGCCACGATGACCAGCACCGCCAGCATGGACCAGTTGGCCCAGCGCAGGGCGGAGCGCTGCTGCGGCGTGATCTCGCCGGTGTCCTCGGAAACGTATTCCGGGTTGGTGTAGGCGCCGAGCCGCGGGATGGTGATCTTGGTGGTGACCAGCCACACGATGGGCAGCAGCACGACCACCGAGGCCGCGATGAAGTAGTAGTTCATCGCCGCGTTCATTTGCACCTGGTCGTCGATCAGTGCTGCCGCGGGCTCCGTGAAGGCGAACACCAGGGCATCCGACATGCCGAGGATGAGATTGGCCGCGAACCCACCCAGCGCCGCTGCGTAGGCCATGGCGATGCCGGCGACGGGGTGCCAGCCGAGCTTGATGAACACCATGGCCGCCAGCGGGGGCAGCACGATGGGGGCAGCATCGCCGGCGATGTTGCCGAGGATGCCGATGAAGATGATGACAGGGATGATGAGCTTGACCGGAGCCTTCATGACGGCCGAGCGCATCATGACCTCGAACCAGCCACTCTTCTCGGCCAGGCCGATGCCGAGCATCACCACGAGCACCAGGCCCAGGGCCGGGAAGCTGCCGAAGTTCTTGACCGATTCGGAGATCATCCGCTGGATGTTCTCGCCGCTGAGCAGATTGATCGCCTCGACGGTCTCCCCCGTACCCGGGTGCACCGCGCTGACGCCCGCCAACGCGGTGACCCAGGAGGCCAGGATGATGATGGCGCAGAGCGAGGCGAACAGCACGATGGGATCCGGTAGCTTGTTGCCTCCCCTCTCCACGAGGTCGAGGAACCGCTGCATGAACCCCCGCTTCGGGGCTGCGGTGTCGGTGGTGCTCACGTCGCACTCCTAGGGCCGCGCCACGCTCCTTCGCGTGACTGTTGCCCCAGCACAGTAACGACATTACGGCACCCTGCGCCAACTGGTCTCACATCAGGGACGCTGCGCGGGGGCCTCCGTCTTGGCCGGATCCCGCTCGATGAAGCCATCCAGCGCCTCGTCAATGCGGGCGAGCACATCATCGGGGAGCTTGACGCCGCTGGCCTTGACGTTCTCCTCCACCTGCTCCGGGCGCGAGGCGCCGACGATGGCGGCTGCCACGTTCTCGTTCTGCAGCACCCAGGCGACGGCGAGTTGCGCCATCGTGAGGTCCATCTCGTGGGCGATGGGCTTCAAGTTCTGGACGGCGGCGAGCAGGTCGTCGCGCATCCAACGCTCGATCATGCGCTGCCCACCCTTGGTGTCTGTGGCGCGGGAACCCTCTGGCGCGCCCTGGCCGGGCAGGTACTTGCCGGTCAGCACGCCCTGCGCGACGGGCGACCACACGATCTGGGAGAGTCCGGCCTCCTGCGAGGCAGGGATGACCTCGTCCTCGATGACGCGCCACAGCATGTTGTACTGCGGCTGGCTGGACACCAGCGGGATGCGCAACTCCTTGGCATACCGGGCGGCCTCGCGGATCTGCTCCGCGCGCCACTCGGACACGCCGATGTAGTGGGCCTTGCCCTGACGAACCACGTCCGCGAATGCCACCATGGTCTCCTCGAGCGGGGTCTCAACGTCGTAGCGGTGCGCCTGGTAGACGTCCACGTAGTCGGTCTGGAGGCGCTTGAGGGAGCCGTTGATCCCCTCCATGATGTGCTTGCGGGAGAGTCCTACGTCATTGGCGCCCTTGGGGCCGACGGGCCAGTAGACCTTCGTGAGGATCTCCAACGACTCGCGACGCTCGCCCTTCAAGGCCTCGCCGAGCACCTCCTCGGCGACGGTGTTGGCGTACACGTCGGCCGTGTCGAACGAGGTGATGCCGGCATCCAGGGCCGCTCGTACGCAGGCCGTCGCCGCGTCGTTCTCCACCTGGGAGCCGTGCGTCAGCCAGTTGCCGTAGATGATCTCGGTGACCTTCAGGCCCGAGTTTCCGAGGTAGCGATACTTCACCGGGGGTCCTTCCCTTAGGGGTTTGTTTTCCGCTGGCATCAAATCTACCCCCTCCCAAGGGCACGCTAGGCTCGCCCCCATGACCCAGGCCGACCTCCACTTCGAACTCAGCCAGCACCGGCTCGACAACGGCATGCACGTGGTCGTGGCACCAGATCACGACGCGCCCGGCGTGGCGGTCAACATCTGGGTCGAGGTGGGCTCGGCCGACGAGGTGGCCGGCCGCACCGGGTTCGCGCACCTGTTCGAGCACCTCATGTTCCAGGGGTCGGCCAACGTGGCCAGCGGCGAGCACATGGCCACCGTCGAGGCGCTGGGTGGCACGGTCAACGCCACGACCTCCTCCGACCGCACCAACTACTTCGAGACGGTGCCCCGCGGGGCACTGGACCTGGCCCTCTGGATGGAGGCGGATCGCTTCGAGTCGCTGGCCATCACGCCGGAGAACTTCGAGGCGCAGCGCCAGGTGGTGAAGGAGGAGAAGCGCCAGCGCTACGACAACCAGCCCTACGGTGACCTCCTCGAACTCCTCGTCGCCCAGCACTTCAACCCCGACCATCCCTACGGCCACCTCACGATCGGCTCGATGGAGGACCTGGACGCATCCTCCCTCGACGACGTGGCCGGCTTCTTCCGCGCTTGGTACCCGGCCAGCAACCTGCGTCTGGTGCTCTGTGGCCCCGTCAGCGACGACGAGGGTCTTGCGCTGGCTGCCAAGTACTTCGGCCACCTGCCGTCAGCCCCCAAGCCGGAGCGCGCCCCCATTGCCGCGGCGGAGGTCGGCAACCCCGTCGACACGTCCGTCTCCAGGCCTGTGCCGCACTCCCTGAGCTACCTCTCGTGGGCCACTCCACCAGCCGCGCACGCGGACGTGCCCGCCCTCGACCTGGCCCTGTCGGTCCTGTCCGACGGACACGCCAGCCGTCTGCACCGTTCGCTGGTCAAGCGCTCTGATGTCGCCTACGAGGTGCACGGCGGCATGCTCACCAACCGTTCCACCGATTCCATCACCACGATGATCTCCCGCCCAGCGGACGGCGTCACGCTCGAGCAGGTCTCCGACGCCGTTCTTGACGGCCTCGCCCGCTTCCTCGATGAGGGCCCCACCGAGGAGGAGCTCGCCCGCGCCGTCGCCCAGTACGAGCGCGACTGGCTGTGGGACCTGGCGACCACCAGCGGCCGCTCCGACGCCATCAACGAGGCGTGGCTCGTCCACGGCGACCCCCATCGCCTCAACACGTACCTCGCCGAGGTGCTCGCCCTCACCCCCGACGACCTCCGCGCCGCCGCCGCCAAGTGGCTGGCCCCGGAGGGCGCCCACCGACTCCTCTACCGTGCGGAGGCACCGCGATGAACCGCCCTGAAGTCCGGCTCGGCACCCCGTGGCATTTCCCGACGCCCACCATCGTCCGACTCGGCAACGGGCTGAGCGTGTGGCACTTCCACCTGCCCGGCCAGCACGTGGCCACCTACGAGGTGGTCCTCCCGACGCAACTCACGTACGAGGAACGAGACAAGGAGGGCATCGGCAACGTCACGCTCCACGCCATCGATGAGGGCACCCGCACGCACCCCGACGGCGCGATCGGTGAACTCCTGGAGGCCCAGGGCACCACGCTGCACGGCGGCACCCGGTATCGCTACTCGACGTTCGGCGGCCAGACGCCGTCGCGGCGCCTCCGGGAGGTGCTCCCCCTGTTCGCGGAGGTGCTCAGCGAGCCTGCATACGCCGAGCGCGACGTGGCCCACCACGTCGAGGCCCAGATAGCCGGTTATGCCTCACGGCTGGCCTCGCCGGCCGCCGCGAACCGCATCGCCCTGCGCGAGGCGCTGTTCGAGCCCGACCACCGCGAGGCCCGACCCACCGGCGGCACGCCGGAAACCCTCGTGAACATCACCGCGGCCGACGCCGTGCAGTGGCACGCCGACCACTTCTCCCCAGCCGGGGCCACGCTGGTGGTCGCCGGGGCCCTCGAACTCGACGAGGTGCTCGCCGGCATCTCCGGCTGGCAGGGCGCACCGCCCGTCGCGGACGGGCTGCGCCCCGCCTCGCCACTTCAGGCGCCCAAGGTCGTCGTCGTGGACCACCCGGATGCAGTGCAGGCCACCTTGGCAGTGGGGACCCGCACTGTCACCCGCCACGATGCGCGCTGGCCCGCGCTGCGCGTGGCCGGCCACGCCGTCGCGGGGGCGATCGCGAGCAGGCTCAACCTCGAACTCCGCGAGCGGATGGGCTACACCTACGGTATCCGAGGCGGCTTCACCCCCGGCGCCGACGAGGGTCAGTTCACCGTGGGTGGCAGCGTGCGCACGGAGGTGGCGGGCGATGCGGTCGCCCGGATGCTCGAGGGCCTCGCCCTCGGTACTCCGCTCACTGAGCAGGAGGCCCACGACGCGCGCCAGTTCCTCATCGGCATCGCGCCGCTCGCGAACGAGACCTCTGCGGACATCGTCAACCAGGGCGCGACGCTGGCCGGATCCGGCCTGGGACCGGACTACCTCAACGCACACTTCGCGCAACTGGCAGGCGTGACCGCAGAGCAGGCGACGGTTGCCTTCCGCGAGGTCATCGACCCCGCCCAGCTGACCATCGCGGTCACCGGAGCGGCCGCCGAACTGGTGCCCGAGCTCGAGGGGCTCGGGCTCGAGGTCAGCCTTCGTCCAGCGCCTTGATAGCCTCGGCGACCTTCTCCTCGGCGCTCTTCGTCCGTGTCTGGTAGTCGCCCAGGTTGCCCTCGCGGAGCGCCTCGTCGGCGCTCTCGTAGAGGGATTGCGCCTCATCAAGGAGTTGTCGGGCCCGTTCCTGGCCTCCGAGCACGGGGCCAGCACCGGGGTCCGTGGTCTCCCCCTCTGGATCAACGGCCGCGGGGACGCCGTCGGCGCCGCCCTCACCGGTGTCCGCACCGGCGTCGCCCTGGAACACCTGGTCGAGCGCGGCCTGCAGCGTGTCGCCGATGCCGATCTGCTCGCCGAAGCGCACCACGATGAAACGCAGCGCCGGGTAGGAGCCCGATGTCACGGCCTGGGTGTAGATGGGGTGGACGTACAGCAGGCCGCCGCCCAGCGGGAGGGTGAGGAGGTTGCCGTGGATGGCCGTGGCCGAGGCGCCCTGTCGGTCGAACGGCAGCAGCCTGTCCGCCACGACGGGATTGGTCCGGATGAAGTTGAACGTCTGGCCGGGGCCGGCGATCTGTTCCTCGTCCGAGAGCTTCAGCACCCGCATGCGCCCGTAGTGCTCCGACGTGGCATCAGCGTTGACGGCGAGGTAGACCGAGAGGTTCTCACGGTCCTTCGGCACGAACACGGTGGTGTTCGAGTACGCCGGAGTCTCGTCGCCGGGCCAGCGGATCGTCAGGAAGTACGGCGGCTGCTTCTGGCGCTGGTCGGTGCCGCGAATCGGATCGGTGGGCACCTGCCACACGTCCGACTGCTGGTACCAGGTGCCGGGGTTGGTGGTGTGGTAGCGGCCGAGGATCTCGCGCTGCGCCTTGAACAGGTCCTGCGGGTAGCGCAGGTGCGCGAGCAGGTCCGGTGAGATCTCGTCCTTGGGTGTGATGACGCCGGGGAAGACCTTGGACCAGGTCTCGAGGACGGGATCCTCCTCGTCCCACTGGTAGAGCTTCACCGTGCCGTCATAGGCGTCGACGGTGGCCTTGACCGAGTTGCGCACGTAGTTGACCTGCTGGCCCAGCAGCAGCCGGTCAGCGGCGGTGCGGGAATCGGAGATGGCGGTGGTCCAGTCGAGGCTCGTCGAGTTCGGGTAGGAGTTCGAGGTGGTGTAGCCGTCGATGACCCACACGATGCGGCCGTCGACCATGCTCGGGAACGGGTCCGAGTCGATGGTCAGCCACGGGGCGGCCTCCTGCACGCGCTGCACCGGGATGCGGTCGTGCAGCACGCGGGATTCCTCGTTGATCCGGTCCGAGAGCATCAGGTTGATGTCGCCGAAACGGATCGCGAACGCGGCCTTGGTGAACCAGTTGCCGATGGGCACGCCACCCTGGCCGGTGTAGGTGTAGAGCGACTCGGTGCGGCCCTCGCCGCCCGACGGGGTGTCGAGCTCGACGGGCTCTGTGCCCTCGGGGGCGCCGACCACCACGTAGTAGTCCGTGCGCTCGCCGAAGTAGATGCGCGGCTCGTGCTCCTCCAGCTTGCCCATGGTGGGGATGCCGCCGGAGAAGAACACCGGCTCACCGTTGCCCTCGCGCTGGTTGCCGTAGGCGGCCACCATGCCGTAGCCGTGGGTGTAGACGGTGCGGCGGTTGTTCCAGGTGTCGCCACCTTCGATCGACGCCAGGTTGAGTTCGCGCACCGCCACCACGGAATCGGTGGGCTTGCCGTCGATCACGTAGCGGTCCACGTCCAGCGTCTGGGGGAACGCGTAGTAGCCACGCACCTGCTGCAGCTGCTCGAAGGTGGGCGGCACCACCGTCGGGTCGATGAGCCGGATGGCCGGCAGCGCCTCCGCGTCCTGCCGCAACTGGCCGGCGCTGGCGGTGGTGGTCGCCTCGTAGTCCTCGATCTCGACGCCGTCGATGCCGAAGGCGTGCCGCGTGGCCTTGATGTTGTTGGCGATGTAGGGCGATTCCTTCTCCTGCGGGCTGGGGTCCACCTCGAAGGTCTGGATCGCCCACGGGTAGGCCATGGAGAGCAGGATGCCGGAGACGATCAGCAGCGCGATCGACGCGCCGGGCACGCTCCACCGCACGCGCCAGGCGTTGAAGAACGCGGCCAGGGCAGTGATCACGGCGATGGCCGCCATGATGATGGCCACCGGCATCCGGGTGCTGGCATCCGTGTAGCCGACGCCGGTGAACAACGTCGACGGCGTGATGCTGAGGGCATAGCGGTCCAGCAGCGTGTTGACCGCCACCAACAACAGGATCAACCCGAGCATGATGGACATGTGGCGCTGTGCCCCGACGGCCGCGGGCGAGTTGCCGCGGCCTCGGAAGGCAGCGGCGTTGAGCGCGCCGGTCATGAAGTGGACGGCGCCGGCCGCGATGCCACCGACGATGAGGGTGAACATCAGGAAGCCCACGACGAACTGCAGCCAGGGCAGGGTGAAGACGAAGAAGCTGGCGTCGAGCCCGAAGTAGGGGTCCTTGGTGCCGAACGGCGAGCGGTGCCACCAGGCGAGGAACGTCGGGGTCATGCCGGCGGCGGTGAGGCCGCCGAGGACGCCGAGGATGGCTGCGGGCACTGCCATCAGCACCTTGGAGCGGCGGTCCAGGGCGTCACGGAGTTGCACGAGGAACTCGGAGTCCAGGTTCGCCCGGCGCACCTTGGGGCGGAGCCGGTAGGCGATCAACTGGCTGGCGAACACGACGGCGAACAGCACGAGTCCGAACACCACGAGCAACCCGATGCGGGCCGCCAGTTGGGTGGTGAACACCGTCTCGAAGTCGATGCTGGCGAACCAGAGGTAATCGGTCGCCAAGCGGGAAGCGATCACCGACAGGAAGATCAGCACACCGACGATGATCACCGTCCACAGCAGCGGGCCGCGGCGCGGCTCCGTGGGGACGTCGGTGAGGGTCTCAGTGCTCACGTGTCTTCACTCCTGAAGGTATCGAGCAGGGCATCTGCGAGGCCGGGGACGAGGTCTTCGCCGCCCAGCAGGTCTTCCGGGTTGCTCTGGAGGCGGGCCAGGCCGTGCTGGGTGCCTTCGCGCAGCACTCCGACGATGACGCGCACATCCGTCTTCGAGGGATGGCGCATGACGAACTCGGCGGCCTCCTCCGGGTTCTCGGGGATGTCGTCCTCGAACTCCGGAGGGAGGAACGCCCGTTCCAGAGCGAGGGCGCAACCCTCAACGGTGTCGGGCCAGTAGATGGCCTCGAGCCTGCTGAACAGGTCGTCGGTGGCGTGGAACTCGTCCTGCTCGATGGCTGTCAACGCATCCGGGGACGCCTCCGGCACCCGCCCCTTCAGTTGGGGCTCCACCTCGAGCAGCGTGCCGGTGGTCACCAACGCGAACAGCCGGGCGGGCTGGTCCCAGCCCGCGCTCGAGACATGGCGCTCGATGTCCATCAGGCAGGCAATCAGTCGATCAGCCACAGGTCGGTACCTCCGCGGTGCTTCCTTCGTTGATGAGTTGCAGGGAGGCCACCGCGTCCTTCAGCGTGGCCACCCTGATCAGGACCATGTCGGTCTCGAGGTCCCCGATGTCGAGGCAGTTGCGCTCGGGAACCAGGAAGATGGTGGCCCCGTCACGCTCCGCCCCGGTGATCTTCTCCCGGATGCCGCCGATGGGGCCAACCCGGCCGTTGGCGTTGATGCTGCCGGTGCCGGCGACGACCTTGCCGCCGAGCAGTTCGCCCTCGGTGATCCGGTCGAAGATGCCGAGCGCGAACACCAGCCCAGCGCTGGGGCCGGTCACCGCCTGGTCGATGCCGAAGGACACCTGCGGGGAGAAGGCATAGCCGACGGTCCACGTGGCGCCGGCGACGGCACGACGCGGATCTGAGTTGCTGGCGACGGTGGTCACCGCGACGGTGCGCTGCCGGCCGTCGCGCTGCAGGGAGAACGTGAGGGTGTCACCGACGGAGCGGCGTGAAACCAGCCTCTCCAGTGCGTCGACGGTGTCGACGGGCTCCCCGTCCACCGCCTCGATGAGGTCCCCGGGGAGCAACTTGTCCGCGGCGGGACCGGCGAGGGAGACGGTGCCCACACTGGGCACCTCCTCGACTCGGGTGCCCTCGGTGGCGCGGAGGGCGGCGACGGTGGCGTAGGTGCGCGAGTGGTCCATCTGCAAGGTGGCCTCGGCCCGGACCTGTTCGATCGACTTGCCCGGCGGATAGTAGACCTCGCGCGGGATCGCGTCGGAACCCTTGGCGAGGTAGACGAAGACCGCTTCCGGCAGGCTGACCGACGAATCGACGCGGGTGGCGGAGACCGTGGTCATGAGCAGGCGCCCGTCGGTGGGGTGTGTGGGCAGCCCGCCGCTGATCTCGATGATGGGGCCGGAATCCGTGCTGCCCAACACGTCGATCGTCTGCCCGGGGCGCCAAGTCACGTAGGGAACCGGCGTGACGACCAACAGCGCGGCAAGAACGGCGAAAAGGAGGGAGCTCACGATGGCCACAGCGTTGCGTGACATGGGCTCCTCCTTGCCTCCAGAGACTGTGGTCAGACTACCAACCGGCGGCAAGCGGTCGCGCCAGGCTTGCCCCATGCGGAACAATGGGGCCCAACGGTGCACAGGAGGAAACTGATGTCCAACCCGTCGTTCGGCCCCTTCGACTTCGAGCAACTGCGCAAGATGCTCGAGCAACTCGGACTCGGCGACGCCGACAACCTCAACCTCGAGGACCTCGTCGCGCAGGTCTCCAAGATGCAGGCCTCCGGGGGTGGCCTCATGTTCGGCATGACGCCGGCGGACCGCGACCCCGAGGCGGCCTGGCGCACCACCCTGACCGCTGCCAAGCACCTGGCCGCAGAGTCGGGCGGTGATCCCTCCCTCCGGCCCGAGGAACTCAGCGCCGTCGTCGACGCCGAGCGCCTCGCACAGAGTTGGCTGACCCCGGTCGTGTCGTTCCCGGAGACCGGCCGCCCCGCCCGCGCCATCACCAAGAGCGCCTGGCTCGACGAGACCGGCGACGGCTGGCGTGCGGTGATCGAGCCCATCATCGACGGCCTCGCCGATGCATTGCAGCGCGGCAACGTCCTCGGCGAACAGGACGAGCAACTCCAGCCCTTCGCACAGATGATGGGCCCCATGATGAAGCAGTCCGCCTCGCTCATCTACCGCGACCGCCTGAAGCGGGAGCTCTCCAAGGTGGCCGGCGACATCCTGACCGGCACCGAGATCGGATTCAACCTCCTGGGCAGTTCCGACGTGGTGGTCATCCCCGCGAACGTGGCCCAGTTCACGAGGGACCTCGACGCCAGCGACACCGACGTGACGCTCTACCTCCTGCTGCGCGAGGCCGCCCGCCAGCGGCTCTTCCACTCCGTCGGTTGGCTGTCGCCGCAACTGAGCGCACTATTGGGCCACTACGCCCGCGAGATCACCATCGACTTCGACGCCATCGCCGAATCGCTGCGCCCCGAGAACTTCGAGGAGCTCACCATGGAGGACATGGTGGCCGTCGGCGAGCAGGTGCGCGGCTCCTTCTTCCAGCCGGCCAGCACGCCCACCCAGATGGAGATCCTCGAGCGCCTCGAGGTCCTGCTCGCCCTCGTCGAGGGATGGGTGGACCACGTGGCCGGGCGCGCCGCAGGCCCCTGGATGCCCAACGCCCCGCAGTTGGAGGAGGTCCTCCACCGGAGGCGGGGCTCCGCCACCCCCGTGACGTCGGTCTTCACCGAGTTGTTGGGCCTCGACCTGCGCCCGCGTCTGGTGCGCGACGCCAAGAACCTGTGGGCCGCCGTCGAACACGAACGCGGCGCGGACGGCCGTGACGCGGTGTGGGGCCACCCGGACCTCCTGCCCGGCAAGGCACACCTCGCCGACCCCCTCGCGTTCGCCAAGGGGCAGGGGTCGCAGCAGCCGGAGGAGGACGAGATGGACGCCGAACTGCGCAGGCTCCTGGAAGGCGATTCCGGCGATTGAGCGCCACCGCCTTGACGTGGCTCACCGCGGCAGGGTTGAATCATCACAGGGAGTCCCGGAGGCTGGATTCGCAGGGGAAGGCGGATCAGGCAGCCGGGACTCCGCTTCTGTCAGAGCGGCGTGTCACAGTTGCTGAGCTTGCCACCCCGCTACAGTGATAGGGGTTGCTGAATCAATCAGTAGCCCACAAAAGGAGGAAATAACATGGCTGCAGAGACCTGGGAAGGCTCTTTCTACTGCGTCAAGTGCAAGGACAAGCGCGACGCGAAGGGCGAAGTTGTCGTCAACGCCAAGGGCACCAAGATGGCCAAGGGCAAGTGCCCCGAGTGCGGTACCAACCTGAACCGCATCCTCGGCAAGGCCTGAGCCTCACGAAGGTTCGAACGGGGTGGCAGCGTGAAGCTGCC
>DURG01000003.1 GCA_012837465.1 Propionibacterium sp.
GAGGCGTGGGCCGACACCATCGAACTGGCCACGGGGGAGCGGCCGACGAGGCGGCAACGCAGGCTGCTCCTGCAGAACTGGCTGCGCAACAACCTGTGGTCACTGAGCCTCGCCGAGTGGAGCGACGACGAGGTCCTACGTGTCGTAGACATCGAGGACGCGGACCTGGCCAAGCTCAGGGAGTCGCTCGCGGGGCCCGGACTGGTGCTCGCGCTCCCACACATGGGCTCGTGGGACTTCGCGGGCGCCTGGTGCGCACGCGTGGGGATCAAGGTGGTCAGCGTGGCCGAGCGCCTGCCCAACGGCGTCTACGAGCGCTTCTCGTCGGCCCGGGCAGGCATGGGCATGACCATCTACCCGGTGGATCAGGCCGACGTGATGCGCCTCCTCTCCGATGACGTGGCTGTGGGGCGGCTCGTCTGCCTGCTGGCGGACCGTGACCTGTCGTCCCATGGCCTGCGCATCGCATGGCCGGGATCCGACGGTGAGGTCGGCGTCCCGGCCGGCCCCGCACTGCTCGCCAGGCGCACTGGCGCGGACCTGCGCGTGGCGACCACTCACTTCCGGGGCGCTCGCCTCCGCATCGAGGTCTCGGACCGGATCGTCGGCGACAGCCCCCGCGAACTGATGGCCGGCGCCGTCGCGGTGTTCGCCGACGCCGTGCGTCGGAACCCGGAGAGTTGGCTGATGCTGCGCAAGGTCTTCCGGTGACGTTGAGGGTGGCGCTGGTGTGCCCCTACTCGCTCGACCACCCCGGGGGAGTGGCCACCCACGTTCTCGGCCTGGCCGGGTGGCTACGCACCCGGGGCCACCGCGTCGTGGTGGTTGCGCCTGGCTCGGGGGAGTCCACCGCAGACCTCCACCTGCTCGGCACGGGCATGAGCCTGCCCTTCAACGGTTCGGTGGCGCACCTCGGCGTGCGCCCGGACCAGGCCATGCGGGCCCGCGCCGCACTGGACGGCGCCGACGTCGTGCACGTCCATGAGCCGCTCACTCCCGGCATCGCCTACGCGGCCGCCGGCGCGGCGCGGGGCCGTCTCGTCGTCACCCACCACGCCCACTACCGGCCCGGCCTGCTCGCGGTGCCGTTGCGCCTCCGCTCTGCCCTGCTGCCCCCGCGGGTGAGCATTGCCGTGTCCTCTGCCGCGGCCGAGACCGCGCGGGCGGTCACCGGGGTGCAGGCCACCGTCGTGCCCAATGCGGTCGGACTCCCTGAGGCCCCGGTGGGGGAGAGGGAGCAGGGCCTCGTGCTGTTCCTCGGCCGCCTCGACGAACCCAGGAAGGGCCATCCCACCTTCGCTGCGCTCGCGGAACGGGTGCCGGAGGCCAGGTTCGTGGCGATCGGGCCGGGCGACGCGGGTGGCGGCCGGGTCGAGCACCTCGGGGCGCTGCCGGACGACGAGCGGGACGCCTGGCTCGCACGGGCCTCGGTACTGGTGGCCCCCAACCGCTTCGGCGAATCCTTCGGGATCGTGCTGGTCGAGGCCCTGGCGCGCGGATGCGCCGTCATCGCCAGCGACCTGCCGGCCTTCCGTGAGGTCGTCGACGACCCCGCCGTCGCCGGCTTCTTCCCGGTCGACGACGTGGCCGCGGCCGCTACCCAACTACGCGCCAGGCTGGTCTCGCCCGCGGATCCGCATGCTGCCTGGCAGGCCGCCCGACGCTTCTCCTGGGACGTGGTCGGGCCACAGGTGGAAGCCGCGTACGCCAGGTCAGTTGCCGCTACCGCCGATGACATAGGCTGACTCTTGTGAGTTCACTGGTCCCGGTGCAGAAGTTCGACACCAACGCTGTCGTGACGCTGCCCAACGTCGTGAGCTTCCTCCGGCTCCTCACGGTGCCGGTCTTCGCGTGGCTGATCATCCAAGGCAACGACGTCGCCGCCCTCGTGCTGCTCATCGTCTTCGGTGCCACCGATTGGATCGACGGGTATCTCGCCCGACGTCTCAAGCAGCGCAGCCCACTGGGCGCGAAGCTGGACCCGGTGGCGGACCGCCTCTACATCCTCGCCGCGCTGATCGCCCTCGTGATCCGCGGCATCGTGCCCACCTACTTCCTCGTCATCCTGGTGGCCCGTGACGTCATGCTGGCGCTGCTCGTGCCGGCGCTCAAGCGACACGGCATGGTGGCGCTGCCCGTCAACTGGGTGGGCAAGGCCGGCACGATGCTGCTGCTCATGGCCTTCCCGCTCATCCTGGTGGGATCGCCCGATTCCCTCGGCTGGCCGTGGGCGTACTGGGTGGGCTGGGCCTTCGGTTGGGCGGGCGCCGCCGCCTACTGGGTGGCCGGACTCCTGTACCTGCGCGAGACCATCCGGCTGGGGAAGCAGGCCGCGTGAGTCGCCGCCCCGACGCGAGCATGAGCCTGTTGAACGATCTGCAGGCCGAGGCGCTCGAACCGGAGTACCGCACCACGCAGGTATCGCGGCATCACCCCGTGCGGCTGCTGGCGGTGGCAGCGCTGCTGGCCGTCCTGCTCACCGTGGCGGTGCTGCAGACCACCCGCTCCACCGACATTGCGGCGGAGCAGCGCCAGGAACTGCTGAGCCGCATCGACGCCGCCCGCGAGCGACAGATGACGCTGGGGGACCAGGCCACCCGACTCGACGACGAGATCCGTGAGCTGGGCGCCGAGGCGCTCGGGGATCCGGCGGAGAGGGCGGAGCTTGCGCAACTGGAACTCACCTCCGGTGCGGCGGGCGTGACCGGGCCCGGCATCATCGTGACGGTCGACGACGCCCCGAACGCC
>DURG01000259.1 GCA_012837465.1 Propionibacterium sp.
CCACGACGGCGGGGCCGGGCAGCACCGCGGCGACGGCCTGGGCGACCCGCAGGGACGCGGGGCCCAACTCTCGCCTAGCCATGAACCCGCTTGACCCAGGCGGCCGGGTCGTTGATCTCGTCCGAGGTGGGCAGGTTGCCGGGCTCCGCGAAGGCGGCCTTGAGCGCCGAACGGTTGCGGATGCGCTGTACCTTCTTGCAGAACTCGAGGCCGTCGCGATACTGCGCGTTCTTGTCGAAGGTCTTCGACAGCCGGCCCAGCAGCGTGGCGCTCTCGGAGCGGGCGAACGCGCGCCGCAGCGCAGGGGTCGTGGGCGCGTGGCGGCGCCCGGCGTAGTCGGAGACGTAGTCGGCGTGGCCCTCGAGGAAGGTCATGGCCGAACTGAGCTCGGCGAGCGCGGCCCCAGCCTCCGGCGAAGCGAACAGCGAGGTGAGGTCGCGGGTGCGGGCCCAGCCGAGCAGGCCGTCGGTCATCGAGATCTCGTCGTGCAGCACGATGCGCATCCGCCCCATGAGGTGGTCGCGCAGCCAGGGCGCCAGGCGGAACTGGAGTGCATGGGTCTGCTCGTGGAGGGAGACCCACATCCGGAAGTCCTTGGGCACGAAGCCGAGGCGCCGTTCGTGCGCGAGGATCGTGGGCGCCACGAGGTAGAGGGTGTCCGACCCGGTGAAGGCGTCGTACTGGCCGAGCAGCCGACGGCTGAGCGCGCGCATGCCGGCCCCGAGGAGCGCCCCGTTGCGGGCGGCGGTGAGCCGCACGCCGAACGCCTCCTCGGGCGGGGCGAGGTCGAGTTGGGCGATCGCGCCGTCGGCCATGTCATGGACGGCGTGGCCCCAGCCGGCCCAGTCGACGACGCGGATCCGGGTGGCGCCGACGGCGTCGATGCCCAGGTGACGGGCGGCGATCGCGCCGGCGCGGCGGGCGGTGACACGCAGGTCCGCCACGAGCATCGTCAGTTCGTTGGCTGAGATCTCCGGCAGGTCATCGGGGCGGATCCGGGCGACCCGGTGGGCGAGGCGCCAGTTGAGGCTGGGTGCGTGCTCCATCAGCAACCGCACGACGTGATGGTGCCGGTGGCCTGGTCCACCCAGACCCGCGCGGCCCAGCCGTCGGGCGCGCCGTTGATGAAGAAGGCGTAGGCGAGCAGCCGCTCGTCGGCAGTCATGGTGGTGCCGCCGAGGGTGGCCACGAGGGACAGGGAGCCGGTCTTGGCGCGGGCTACCCCTCGGGCCGGGGCGGAGATGGGATCGGCGAAGCGGTCTGCGAGGGTGCCGGTGACGCCGGCGGTGGGCAGGCCGTCGAGGATCACGGACAGCCGGGGCTCCGAGGCCAGTTTCGCGAGCGCGGAGGCGAGCATGTTGGGGGTGAAGAGGTTGCTGCGCGACAGCCCGGAGGCGTCGTGCAGCACGGTGCCCTCGTCCCAGACGCCCAGTTCGGTGAGCTGCTGCTGGATGGCGGCGACGGAGCCGGCGAAGGTGGTGGGCTGGCCCAGTTTGGCGGCGAGTTGGAAGCCCATGAGCTCGGTGAACGAGTTGTTGGAGCGCTGCATGAACGTCTCGACCAGCACGTGCACCGGCAGCGACTCCACGCGCGCGACCTCCTCGGCCTCCGTGGCGCCCAGGACCTGGGCCGGTGGATCCGGCTCGACGGTGATGCCCAGCGCGGTGAGTTGCGCGGCGAAGGTGACCGCCGCCGTGAGCGCGGGGGTCTGGCTCCGCGGGCCGCCGCGGGGGCCGCGCCCCTCGTCGATCCAGAGCGCGGAGACGGGGGTGACCTGGTCGCGGTAGTTGGCGGGCCAGGTGTCGTTCCACCCGGGGCCGGTGAACAGGGAGTCGTCATAGCCGAGGCTGACGGTGGTGATGCCGGCGGCGCGCAGCTTGTCGACGGTGAGGCGGGCAAGTTCCTCAGTGGTGGCGGGCACGGGGTAGGCCACGCCTTCGGCGGGGATGCTGCGCAGCATGGGGTCTCCCCCTCCGATCAGCACCAGCTGCCCGGGCTCGGGCTGCACGACGCGGGTGGCGAAGCGCTCGCTGCCGTCGAAGGCGCTCATGACGGCCAGCGCGGTGAGGGTCTTGGTGTTCGATGCGGGGATGAGCGGGGTCTTCTCCTGCGCGGCGGCCACCACTTCTCCGGTCTCGACGTCGATGACCTCGTAGCCGATGACGACGGGCGGGCCGTCCTCGGCCGGGGTGAGCTTGCTGGCGTCGAGGGCTGCGAGCCGGGCCTCCAGCGCGGCGCGGTCCGGGACGGCG
>DURG01000260.1 GCA_012837465.1 Propionibacterium sp.
GATCGCGGCCTCGGCGCGGTCCCCGATGCCCCGCTTGGGCACGGTGAGGATGCGGCGCACAGAGACGTCGTCGGCTGGGTTCACGAGTGCGCGCAGGTAGGCGATGGCGTCACGGATCTCGCGGCGCTCGTAGAAGCGCACGCCGCCGACGACCTTGTACGGCATCCCCACCCGGATGAACACCTCCTCGAATGCGCGGGACTGGGCGTTGGTGCGGTAGAACACGGCGGTGTCGCCGTACTGGCTCTCGCCCACGTCGGAGAGGCGGTCGATCTCGTTGGCCACGAACTGGGCCTCGTCGTGCTCGGTGTCGGCCACCCAGCCGACGATGAGCTCGCCCTCCCCCAGATCAGACCACAGGTGCTTCTCCCGACGGCCCTGGTTGCGGGAGATGACCGCGTTGGCGGCGGTGAGCACGTTCTGTGTGGAGCGGTAGTTCTGGTCCAGCACGATGGTGCGGGCGCCCGGGAAGTCCGACTCGAAATCCAGGATGTTGCGGATCGTCGCGCCGCGGAAGGCGTAGATCGACTGGTCGGAGTCACCCACCACCATCAGTTCTGCGGGCTCCACCACCGGGGAGCCGGGCACGACCCCCTCCACCTCGCCGGCGCACAGTTCGCGGATGAGCGCGTACTGCGCGTGGTTGGTGTCCTGGTACTCGTCGACCAGCACGTGGCGGAAGCGGCGGCGGTACTTCTCCCGCACGTCAGGAAACGCCTGGAACAGGTGCACGGCAGTCATGATGAGGTCGTCGAAGTCCAGGGCGTTGGCGGCGACGAGACGGGCTTGGTAATCGGCGTAGGCGCGGGCCATGACCTCCTGGCGGGGGTTCTCCGCCTCGGCCGCGGCGCGCTCGTGGTCGATGAGTTCGTTCTTGTAGTTGCTGACCGCGTTCATCACGGCGCGCACGGGATAGCGCTTGGGGTCCAGCTCCATGTCGCGGATCACCAGCGACATCAGGCGCTTCGAATCCGCGTCGTCGTAGATCGAGAAGGACTTGGCCATGCCGAACCGGTCGATGTCGGCCCGCAGGATCCGCACACAGGCGGAGTGGAACGTCGAGACCCACATCAGCTTGGCGCGGTTGCCGACGAGTTCGATGACGCGCTGGCGCATCTCGGCCGCAGCCTTGTTCGTGAAGGTGATGGCCAGGATGGAGCCGGGGTGCACGTCGCGCTGGCTGACGAGGTGGGCGATGCGGCGGGTCAGCACTCGCGTCTTGCCGGATCCGGCACCCGCCACCACGAGGACGGGGCTGCCGGCGTGGACGACGGCCTGCCGCTGCGGCGGGTTGAGGCCCTCCAGCAGTTCCTCCTCGCTGACCTGCTTGGCGCGCGCCCTGCGCTCCGTCTCCCTCGGGGGCGATTCCGGGCGCGGCTTGGCCGGTTCATCCGGCTGGAAGACGGCGAACAGATCAGGAAACAGGGAGTCACTCATAGGCGCTGCCCAGCCTACCGGCTCGGGTGGGTTGCCCCGTCGGTACGCTGGGGTCATGTTGAACGCCTGGGCCCGGGTACGTCGTATCTTCCATCGGGTCACCGCCACGGTCCTGATCACCCAGGTCCTGGCCATGATCGCGCTCACGGCGCTCGAGGCTTTCCGGAAGAAGAAGCGCAAGCTGCGCAAGTTCCCGGTGACCCGGCCGGAGCCGCTCGCCGTCCACGACGACGAGATCACCGTCTACACCTACGGCGAGTACCTCTTCGACGCCATGATCGAGGCCATCGACACCGCCGAGCACACCATCTGCTTCGAGACCTACATCTGGAAGGGCGACGCGACGGGGCGCCGATTCCGCGATGCGCTCGCGCGGGCAGCGGACCGGGGCGTGACCGTGCGCGTGATCTGGGACGAGTTCGCCAACCTGGTGGTCCCCCGCTCCTTCTTCAAGTCGATCCCGGAGAACGTCATCAGGATGCCGCATCCGGCGATCCCCATCCCGTGGTCGCCGCGCAACTGGGGCCGGGACCACCGCAAGCTCCTGACCATCGACGGCCGCGTCGGCTTCATCGGCGGCTACAACATCGGCTCGCTGTACGCCACCGGCTGGCGCGACACCCACGCACGCGTCATCGGGCCGGGGGTCGCGGAGTTGGACAACGCCTTCATCGACTTCTGGAACCTCCACTGTGCGAAGGGCGGCTGCGAGCGGATCGAGCACAACCCGCCGCGCGACTGGACCCCCGTCGTGCGCGTGCACCGCAACACCCCGCGGATCCAGGTCTACCCCATCCGCAACATGTACCTGGAGGCCATCGACCGCGCCCAGTCCCACATCTGGCTGACGCACGCGTACCTCATCCCCGACGACGATCTGGTCGCCGCCCTGCGCGACGCCGTCAACCGCGGCGTGGACGTGCGCATCATCGTGCCGGAGCGCTCCAACCACGTGGTGGCCGACTGGCTGTCGCGCGGCTACTACACCGCCCTCCTGCGCTCCGGCGTTCGGCTGTACCTGTACCAGGGCGCCATGGTGCACGCGAAGACCGCCACCATCGACGGCATGTGGTCGACGATCGGCACGGCCAACCTCGACCGCCTGAGCCTCTTGGGCAACTACGAGGTCAACATGGAGGTCACCGACGCGGATGTCGCCCAGCACATGGAGGACGTCTTCCGCACGGACCAGTCCAACACCATCGAGCTCACCGAGGACCGCTGGGCACAGCGGTCCTGGGTGGCCAAGGCCACGGAACTGTTCCTCTCCCCTTGGCGGCCGTTCTTCTGAGCATGGCAGAAGGGCGCCCGGCCGAAGCCGGACGCCCTTCTTTGTCTAGTTACTGATCAGGCCTTGCGGCGCTGAGCCCAGCCGTAGATGGCGAGGACGATCAGGGCGCCGACCACCGAGGTGATGATGCCACCGATGGAGAAGTTCGGGCCGGAGAAGTTCAGCTCACCATCGAAGATGAGCGAGCCGATGAGGCCTCCGACGAACGAGCCGATGATGCCGAGAATCATGGTGGCGGCCCAGCCGCCACCCTGACGCCCGGGCATGATGGCCTTAGCAATTGCGCCTCCGAGGAGGCCGACAACGATCCAAGCAATGATTGTTCCCATGTGTCCAGCATGGCAGCAAAGTGGTTCACTTGTAAACCTCATCGCCCCTGAACTGGCCCCTGACCAGTGTGGATTCCGCTCGGGTTTCCCCCCTAAGGGTAGGCTCTGGGGCCATGGACATCTTGCATAACATCTTTCTACTTCTTCACTTCATCGGCTTCGCTGCGCTCTTCGGAGGTGCCTTCGTCCAACTGAAGGGCGCCAAGAAGATCAACGCCGCCATGTGGCACGGCGCCCTCACGATGCTCATCTCCGGCCTCCTGCTGGTCACGTCCCTGGAACTGTTCACCGACGGCACGGTCAACCACATGAAGGTGGGCCTGAAGCTGCTGGTGCTGATCGCCATCTTCGTGCTGGTGCTGATGAACCGGAAGAAGGAGCGCGTCGCCGATGGCGCCTTTTGGGGCATCTTCGGCCTCACCCTGCTGAACGCCGCGATCGCAGTCTTCTGGTGATCCGTTGAAACAAGGAGGAGCCGGCCCCATGGGGACCGGCTCCTTTTGCTTTATGCCTCTTAGACCAGGTGTCTGTCGGTCGCCCACTTGGTGAGTTGGTGGCGGTTGGACAGCTGCAGCTTGCGCAGCACCGACGACACGTGGGTCTCGACCGTCTTGATCGAGATGAACAACTCCTTGGCGACCTCCTTGTAGGAGTAGCCGCGGGCGATGAGCTTCATGACCTCGCGCTCGCGGGCCGAGAGCTTGTCGAGTTCCTCGTCCACCTGCGCGATATCGATGGCGCCGGAGAAGGCGTCGAGCACGAAACCGGCCAGGCGAGGTGAGAACACCGCGTCTCCGGCCGCCACGCGGGCCATGCCCTCGAGGAGTTCCTCGGAGCTGATCGACTTCGTGACGTAGCCGCGGGCACCGGCGCGGATCACGCCGATGACGTCCTGCGCCGCGTCGGAGACCGAAAGCGCCAGGAACTTGACGTCTGGCTTGGCGGGCAGCACCTGCTTGATCACCTCGGCGCCACCGCCGCCGGGGAGGTGCACGTCGAGGAGCACGACATCCGGCTCGGTCTCGAGGATCGCCTTGACGGCGGTCTCGACGTCCTCCCCCTCGCCCACCACGTTGACGTGCTGCCCGATCTCATGGTTGACGCCGGCCCGGAACATCGCGTGATCGTCCACGATCACAACCC
>DURG01000261.1 GCA_012837465.1 Propionibacterium sp.
AGCCAACCCAACGGCGTGACCACGGCCCCCGCCACGGCGAACCACCACAGCACCAGGCTCAGGTCCTTCGCCCGCACCAGCGCCACGCCGAGCAGCGCGATGAGGCACACGCCGAGCGACTGGACCAGCACCGGCAGGATCCACACCTTCGACAACGTGATCAGCTCGACGCTGCCACCGCCGATCACCTGGTCGGTGGCCAGGGCGGAGACGGCCGCATAGGCCACCAGGAGCGCGAAGGACATCGTCACAGTGACGGAGAGCCGTGGGATGGGTTCGATCCCGTGCCGGACGGCACCCACGACGAGTGCCGCGAGTACCAGCGCCACGACGGGCAGCATGACCGGGTACGGGCTCTCCCCCATCCGCAGCTCGGTGACCACGACGGTCGAGAACGCGAGAAAGCACCCGATGGACATCACTGCCCATCGGGTGCCTGTCGTCAATCGCCCCCAGGGCGACTGGTCACTCAGTGGTTTCGGACGGTTCAAGCTCGTCGACGTCGGTAGTGGCGACCCCGTTGAACTTGAACGGCAGCTCCGAGCCCTCCTCGGCGACGTCGACCTGGACGATCTGGCCCGCCGTCAGCTCCCCGAACAGGATCTTCTCGGCGAGGATGTCCTCGATGTCGCGCTGGAGCGCACGGCGCAGCGGGCGGGCGCCCAGCACCGGGTCGTAGCCGCGCTTGGCGATGAGGGTCTTCGCAGCGGGCGTGAGCTCGATGCCCATGTCCTTGTCCTTCAGGCGCTCCTCGACCTGGTGCACCATCAGGTCCACGATCTCCTCGATGTCCGCCTGCGTGAGCTGGTGGAACACGACGATCTCGTCGACGCGGTTGAGGAACTCGGGGCGGAAGTGCTGCTTCAGCTCGTCCGAGACCTTGGCCTTCATCTTCTCGTAGCTCGAGCCGTGGTCATCCGCACGCGAGAAGCCCAGGTTGACCGACTTCGAGATGTCGCGAGAACCGAGGTTCGTCGTCATCACGATGACCGTGTTCTTGAAGTCCACGACCCGGCCCTGCGCATCCGTGAGGCGACCCTCGTCGAGGATCTGCAGCAGCGAGTTGAAGATGTCCGGGTGGGCCTTCTCGATCTCGTCGAACAGGACGACGGAGAACGGCTTGCGGCGCACCTTCTCGGTGAGCTGGCCGCCCTCCTCATAGCCGACGTAGCCGGGGGGCGAGCCGAACATCCGCGAGGCGGTGTGCTTCTCGGAGTACTCCGACATGTCGAGCGTGATGAGCGCGTCCTCGTCGCCGAACAGGAACTCGGTGAGCGCCTTGGTGAGCTCGGTCTTGCCGACGCCCGAGGGGCCGGCGAAGATGAACGAGCCGCTGGGACGTTTCGGGTCCTTCAGGCCCGCACGGGTGCGGCGGATGGAGCGCGACAGCGCGTGCACGGCATCGCTCTGGCCGATGATGCGCTTGCCGATCTCGTCCTCCATGCGGAGCAGCCGCTGGGACTCCTCCTCCGTGAGCTTGAACACCGGGATGCCGGTGGAGCCGGAGAGCACGACCGCGATCTCCTCCTCGCCGACGACGGCGGGGATGTCGGAGTCGCCCTGCTTCCAGGCCTCCTCCTTCTCGGCGCGCTGCGCGCGCAGCTTCTGCTCCTCGTCGCGGAGGCGGGCGGCCTTCTCGAAGTCCTGCGCGTCGATCGCGGAGTCCTTCTCGACCTTGTTGGCCGCAATCGCCTCGTCGAACTCGCGCAGATCCGGCGGCGCCGTCATGCGCTGGATGCGCAGCCGGGCGCCAGCCTCGTCGATCAGGTCGATGGCCTTGTCCGGCAGGAAACGGTCCTGGATGTAGCGGTCCGCCATCGTCGCCGCGGCCGAGAGGGCCTCGTCGGTGATGGTGATGCGGTGGTGCGCCTCGTAGCGGTCGCGCAGGCCCTTGAGAATGTCGATGGTCATCGCGACGCTGGGCTCAGCCACCTGGATGGGCTGGAAGCGGCGCTCCAGGGCCGCGTCCTTCTCGATGTGCTTGCGGTACTCGTCGAGCGTGGTGGCGCCGATCGTCTGCAGCTCACCGCGGGCCAACATGGGCTTGAGGATCGACGCGGCGTCGATCGCGCCCTCTGCCGCACCTGCGCCGACGAGCGTGTGGATCTCGTCGATGAACAGCATGATGTCGCCGCGGGTCTTGATCTCCTTGAGCACCTTCTTGAGGCGTTCCTCGAAGTCACCGCGGTATCGCGAGCCGGCGACGAGCGCACCCAGATCCAGCGTGTAGATCTGCTTGTCGCGCAGCGTCTCCGGCACGTCGCCGCGGACGATGGCCTGCGCGAGGCCCTCGACGACGGCGGTCTTGCCGACGCCGGGCTCACCGATCAGCACCGGGTTGTTCTTGGTGCGCCGGCTGAGCACGGTCATGACGCGCTCGATCTCCTGGACGCGGCCGATGACCGGGTCCAGCTGGTTCTCGCGCGCGGCCTGCGTCAGGTTGCGGCCGAACTGGTCGAGCACCTGCGAGCTGGACTTCTCCGGGCCGCCCTCCGGCGCCCCGGACATGGAGGCCTCTCGGCCCTGGTAGCCGGTGATCAGCTGCAGCACGGTGTTGCGCACGCGGCTGAGATCGGCGCCGAGCTTGATCAGCACCTGCGCGGCCACGCCTTCGCCTTCGCGGATGAGGCCGAGCAGGATGTGCTCGGTGCCGATGTAGTTGTGGTTCATCTGGAGCGCTTCGCGCAGCGAGAGCTCGAGCACCTTCTTGGCGCGCGGCGTGAACGGGATGTGACCCGTCGGCACCTGCTGGCCCTGGCCGATGATCTCCTCGACCTGCGAGCGCACGGCCTCCAGCGAGATGCCCAGCTGGTCGAGAGCCTTCGCGGCGACGCCCTCGCCCTCGTGAATCAGTCCCAGCAGAATGTGCTCGGTGCCGATGTAGTTGTGGTTGAGCAT
>DURG01000262.1 GCA_012837465.1 Propionibacterium sp.
CCGCGACCTGGCCCCTGCACTCGCGCGCACCGCGCAACTCGCCCGCGCCGACGCCGACCTCCTCGACGACCTGGCCGCCTGGGCGGCCAGGATCGACGGCGACCTCACCGTCGACGATCTCGTCCCTCTCCCGGATGCCCTGCGCTGGCGCGTGCTGCACCGCTGGCTGGGCCGCGCCGTCGAGTCGGTGGAGTTCCAGCACGTGCTCGCCGTCGACGCGTTGGTCACCGATTGGCGTGGTCAGGGCCCACTCTCGCTGCCCGGCTGCCGGGTTCAGCGGACCGCCGGCGCGCTGTACCTTCTGCGCTAGGCTCGCATCCGTGGATGCTGCAGACGTTTCCGGCGACCTCGAGAAGGTCCTGTTCACCAACGACGAGATCCAGGCCCGCGTGGCCGAGATCGCCGCCCAGATCGACGCCGACTACGAGGGGCGCGACGTCCTGATGGTGGGCGTCCTCAACGGAGCGGTGATGGTCATGAGCGACCTCCAGCGCGCCATGCGCAGCCACGTGGAGATGGACTGGATGGCGGTGTCGAGCTACGGCGCGGGCACCCAGTCGTCCGGCGTGGTGCGCATCCTCAAGGATCTCAACGTGGACCTCGACGGCCGCCACGTCATCGTGGTCGAGGACATCATCGATACCGGCCTGACGCTCAGCTACCTGATGAGCAACCTCGCCTCGCGCAATCCCGCGAGCCTCGAGATCATGACCATGTTCCGCAAGCCGGACGCCGCCCAGATGGAGGTGCCGGTCAAGTACGTGGGCTTCGAGATCCCCAACGAGTTCGTCGTCGGCTACGGCCTCGACTTCGCCGGCCGCTACCGCAACCTGCGCGACGTCGGCACCCTGGCCAAGCACGTCTACTCCTGACCACCCTGGCCTCAGAGGTTGCCGTCCTCCGGGGGATGGCGGACCGGATCCTCCCAGTGGGACGCCTGAACCCCACGGGGCGGGTTGCGCTCGCTGGTAATGT
This sequence comes from Propionibacterium sp., assembly GCA_012837465.1. Classification (GTDB taxonomy): domain Bacteria; phylum Actinomycetota; class Actinomycetes; order Propionibacteriales; family Propionibacteriaceae; genus Arachnia. Next base: position 976 of record DURG01000262.1, read on the forward strand.
GTCCGTGCGCGTGTCATGCGCTGCACACCCCCTGTCGTCAGGCCAGAGAGCTGAAGAGTAAGTTGCAGAGATTTTTCAAGAGTCCGTTCGCCTGGATTCTGATCAGCGTGCTGTTCCTCATGCTCGGCATGCAGATGATCAGCTCGGTGACCGGCCACCAGACGGTGCCCACCTCCGAGACGCTCGAGTTGCTGGCCAGCGACACCAAGCTTCAGGAAGTCGTCCTCATCGACGGCGAGCAGCAGATCCAGGTCACCGACCACACGGGCAAGAAGACCCAGTCCCAGTGGGTCGGCAACCAGGTCGACGACGTGGTGCCCATGCTCGAGGAGCGTCAGGCGGCCGGCACGCTCGAGACGTGGAGCGGCCGCAACCCGACGCCGGGCCTGCTGCAGATGTTCCTCTACACCGGGCTGCCGTTCCTGATCCTCATCATCATCTTCTTCTGGCTGATGCGCTCCATGTCCGGCGGCGGCGCCGGCGGCCCGCTGTCGTTCGGCAAGTCGAAGGCCAAGCTCGTCTCCAAGGACACCCCCAAGACCTCGTTCGGCGACGTCGCCGGCGCGGACGAGGCGGTCGAGGAGCTCGAGGAGATCAAGGAATTCCTCGCCGAGCCCGCGAAGTTCCAAAAGCTCGGCGCCAAGATCCCCAAGGGCGTGCTGCTCTACGGCCCGCCCGGCACCGGCAAGACCCTGCTGGCCCGCGCCGTCGCAGGTGAGGCCAACGTGCCGTTCTTCTCCATCTCCGGCTCCGACTTCGTCGAGATGTTCGTCGGCGTGGGCGCCTCCCGCGTGCGCGACCTGTTCAACCAGGCCAAGGAGAACGCCCCCGCGATCATCTTCATCGACGAGATCGACGCCGTCGGCC
>DURG01000263.1 GCA_012837465.1 Propionibacterium sp.
AGGACGAGAGCAACGTCGACTGGTCGATCCCGGATGCCGAGGAGCTACAGGTCGTCGTCGGCTTCGAGGAGGACGACGCCCTCGCATGAGGATCTGGAAGGTTCTGCTGAACGAGTCCTTCCGACCTTGGGCCTCGGTGCTCGATCTCGGCGGTGACGGTGACCATGGTGTTCGCCGGTTGGCTGTCGGTCGCGACCACCTATGCGATCGACTACCTGATGACGCACCACCACCTCGGCGCCGACGCCATCGAGTTCCCCGGCAATGACGACCCACCGTTCTCCGACTATCTGTTCCTCTCCGTGGGCATGACAGCCGCCTATTCCCCACCTGGGGTGACGGCTGCGGCGACGCATGACGCTGCAGATGCTCATTGGGTTCGTCTTCGCCACCGTGATCCTTGCCTCGATCGTCGGCCTGGCGATGACGGAGTTGCGCTGAATCTTCGTCAGGGCTGGAGGCGCCGGTTGACCCAACCCTCAGCGGTCAGGGTGCACTGGATCCGGTCGTGCAGCCGGCTCGGGAGGCCCTGCCAGAACTCGATGGTATCCGGCTCCAGCACGAAGCCACCCCACTCTGGTGGGCACGGCACCGGCCCGCCCTCGAAGCGTCGTTCAGTGTCCACGACGGCGGCGAGGAGATCGGCGCGAGACGCCAAGGGCTCGGACTGCTCCGACGCCCACGTCTGCAACTGGCTCTCCCGCGGGCGCGAGGCGAAGTACTCCTCGGAGACTGCCCTCGGCACCCGCCGGACTGGCCCCACGGCACGGATCTGGCGCATCTGCAGCGGCCACCAGAACGATACGGACGCGAAGGGGCGGGCGTCCAGTTGCCGACCCTTCGCCGAGCCGTAGCCGGTGAAGAACACCAGCCCGGAGTCCGTGACCTCCTTGAGCAACACGATTCGCGACTGCGGGCGGCCGCCGGCGTCGACCGTGGCAAGGGTCATGGCTGTCGGCTCCGGCTCGCCGAGCGCCAGCGCGTCGTCGACCCAGTGACTGAGCATCGGCCAGGGGTCGATCGTGGCGGGATCCTCCGGCAGGGGCTCTCCGGTGTAGTCGCGGCGCACGTCGTGCAGGCTTGTCATGGCCCCATCCAACCACTTCGGCAGCACGGGCCGCCAAGGGGTACTAGCGTCGGTGCATGAGTTACGACATCGCAGTCTTCGACGCCACCGCGGCACCGATGGACGAGGAACAGTTCGTCATCTGGTTCGAGCAGCAGGGCGCACACGAGGACGATCCCGACGAGGGCACCATCGCGCTGCGCAACTGGTTCGCCGATTTCTCCTCGCGCTATCCAGCGCTCAACGGCCCGTACGCGGATGAGGACGACGGCGACACCACCTACCGCTTCGGCAAGACCATCACCATCGCGCAGTGCCCAGACGACAAGTCCGAGAAGGCCGCCGACACAGGGCGCCAACTGGCCGCCAAGCACGGAGTCGGCTTCTACAACGAGAACTCGGGCGAGGAACGGCTGTTCTTCCCCAAGGGAGGAAGCTAACGGCCGATCTGGCGGGACCAGGATTCCACGGTGTTCTTCGCCACCACCAGATCCGCCCCGGTGAGCTCCCGGTAGCGCTTGATCGCGTTGATCTTGCGCCCCGCGCGCACCTCGTCCATGACGTATTCGCGCTCCATGTAGGTCAACGGGCGCGGGGGTGTCGCAGGGGGCACCGCACGCTGCTTGTTCTTGACCATCGACGGGTAGATCACCCACAGCCACACGGCCATGAGGACGATGGCCACGGAGCCGATGTCGAACGCTCCCGCGACGACCACGGCGATGATCATCATCCACCACTGCGCATACCAGGGCCGGTCGGGCTTGGCCGCCTGGATGCCGGGGGGTTGGTCTTCGTAGGGGGTCACGGCGCCGTCGTAGCCATAGGGCTCCGGAGCGCTGTCGTAGCCGGGCTGGTCGTACCCGTAGGCCGGTGCCGGGGTGTCGTAGCCGTACGGCGTCGGGCTGGGGCTCGGCTGAGGGACGAACGGCGAACCGGGGCGGGGGCTGGGCAGGTCGTGGAACAACTCGGTCAGCTCGTTCAGCGTGCGCGCCGCAAACGCGCGGCTCATCCGGTCGTCAAACTCCTCGGAGCTGAGCCGCCCGTTGGCGTGGTGCTCGCTCAGCATGCCCACCGCCTCATCGCGTTCCGCATCCCCGATGCGCATGAAGTCCGCTGCCATGGGCTCCAGCGTACCTGCCCGGTCCCCCAAACTCCCTCCACGCCGTGTACATGCAAACGAAGCCCCGAGCGCAGTGCGCGGGGCTTCGTCGTTGAGCAACGCTCGGCCTGGGTCAGGCGTCGACCAGGGCGATCCCGTCGTCGACCTTGTCGAACCGCACGGTCTGGCCGTCGTAGATCTCGCCGCTCAGCAGGCCCCGGGCCAGCGAGTCCTCGATGGTGGACTGCACCAGGCGGCGCAGCGGGCGGGCACCATAGACCGGGTCGAAGCCGACCTCGCCCAGCCACGCCTTGGCCGCGTCGGAGACCTCCACGGAGATCCGGCGGTTGGCCAAGCGGGCGTTGAGGCGACGCAGCTGGATGTCGACGATCTGCGCGAGTTCGCCCTGCGTGAGCGCCTCGAACAGCACCGTCTCGTCGAGCCGGTTGAGGAACTCGGGGCGGAAGGACTGCCGCACCACCGACATCACGGACTTCTCCTTCTCCTCGCGCGAGAGGAGCGGATCGGCCATGAACTGCGAACCGAGGTTCGAGGTCATGATCAGCAGCGTGTTGCGGAAGTCGACCGTGCGGCCCTGGCCGTCGGTCAGCCGGCCGTCGTCGAGCACCTGCAGGAGGATGTTGAACAGATCCGGGTGCGCCTTCTCGACCTCGTCGAGCAGGATCACCGAATACGGACGGCGGCGCACCGCCTCCGTGAGCTGGCCGCCCTCCTCGTAGCCGACGTAGCCGGGAGGCGCGCCGACGAGGCGGGCCACCGAGTGCTTCTCGGAGTACTCGCTCATGTCGATGCGCACCAGCGCGGTCTCGTCGTCGAACAGGAAGTCGGCCAGCGCCTTGGCCAGTTCCGTCTTGCCGACGCCGGTGGGGCCGAGGAAGAGGAACGAGCCGGTGGGGCGGTTCGGGTCCGAGATGCCGGCGCGCGAGCGGCGCACCGCATCGGAGACGGCCCGCACGGCGTCCTTCTGGCCGATCAGGCGCTCGCCGATGCGCTCCTCCATCTGGAGCAGCTTCTCGGATTCGCCCTGCAGCAGGCGGCCGACGGGCACGCCGGTCCAGGCGGCGACGACCTCGGCGATGTCGCCGGAGCCGACCTCCTCGGAGACCATCGACGGGGTGGCGTCGGATTCCTCCGCCTCCGCCAACTGCTTCTCCAGCTCGGGGATCTCGCCGTAGAGGATGGCGGATGCCTGCGTGAGGTCGCCCTCGCGCTGGAACCGCTCGGCCTCGGAGCGCTTCTGGTCGATCAGCTCCTTGAGGTCGCCGACGCGGTTCAGCCCGGACTTCTCCGACTCCCACCGCTGTTCCAGGCCGCGCAACTTCTCCTGCGCGTCGGCCAGTTCCGCGTTGAGGGCGGAGAGTCGCTCGCGCGAGGCGTCGTCGTCCTCCTTCTCGAGGTGGAACTTCTGCATGGTCATGCGGTCGACGTCGCGGCGCAGCATGTCGATCTCCTCCGGCGAGGAGTCGATCTCCATGCGCAGGCGCGACGCGGCCTCGTCGACTAGGTCGATGGCCTTGTCCGGCAGCTGGCGGCTGGTGATGTACCGGTTGGACAGCTCGGCAGCGGCCACGAGCGCTGAGTCGGTGATGCGCACCTTGTGGTGGGCCTCGTACCGCTCGCGCAGTCCGCGGAGGATCGCCACGGTGTCGTCGACGGAGGGCTCGCCCACGTAGACCTGCTGGAAGCGGCGCTCCAGCGCCGGATCCTTCTCGATGCGCTCGCGGTACTCGTCGAGCGTCGTGGCGCCGATCATACGCAGTTCACCGCGGGCCAGCATGGGCTTGAGCATGTTGCCCGCGTCCATCGCGCCCTCGCCCGAGGCACCGGCGCCGACGACCGTGTGCAGCTCGTCGATGAAGGTGACGACCTGCCCCTCGGCCTCCTTGATCTCGGTGAGGACGGCCTTGAGGCGCTCCTCGAACTCGCCGCGGTACTTGGCGCCGGCCACCATCGATGCGAGGTCGAGGGAGACGAGGCGGCGGCCCTTGAGCGAATCCGGCACGTCGCCGGCCACGAGGCGCTGGGCGAGGCCCTCGACGACGGCGGTCTTGCCGACGCCGGGCTCGCCGATCAGCACGGGGTTGTTCTTGGTGCGACGTGCGAGCACCTGCACGACGCGGCGGATCTCCTGATCGCGGCCGATCACCGGGTCGAGCTTGCCGTCGCGGGCCCGCTCGGTGAGGTCGATGGAGTACTTCTCGAGGACGGATTCCCCGCCCTCGGATTCCGCGGAGGTCACGCGCTTGCCGCCGCGGGAGGCCTCGAAGGACTCCTTCAACGCATCCGCGGTGACGCCCGCGCGGTCGAGCACGGCCTTGGCATCAGACTGGATGGTGGCCAGGCCGATGAGCAGGTGCTCGGTGGCGACGAAGTCGTCGCCGAGGGAATCCGCGAGGGTCTCCGCCGAGGCGAGGACGCGCGCGAACGGCCCGCTCAGGGCGGGCTGGCTGACGGAGCTGCCCGACGTCGAGGGCAGCTTCTTGATGGCGGCGACGGCGGCCTGGTCCACCTGACCGGCGTCGGCGCCGACGGCCTCGAGCAGCGCGCCGACGGTGTTGTCCGGGGTGAGCAGAAGGCCGTGCAGCAGGTGCACGGGTTCAGTGTTGGGGTTGCCGTTGGTGAGAGCCTGCCGGACCGCCGCCGTGACGGCGTCCCGCGACTTCGTCGTAAGCCTTTCGGTGTTCAAGGTGAGGTCTCCTAGATGATTCGGTTCCTGAGCCGGGCCCCTGCAGGGTATGAGCAGCGGGACCAACTGAAGGACAAAGTTGAGTCTACATCACTCAACCTTGAAACCCGAGGACTTATTCCCGGCCCTTGAGCGTGCCGCGCCCGATCGGGACAGGGACCCAAACCGTCAGCACTGGTCCTTGTTGCCAGTCCCCTCGCGGTGTCCGGCGACCTTCCAGGTACCGTCGATCCATTGCAGCACGGCGACCCCGCTCTGGAAGCCCCCGTCCTTGGGCAGCGGGTCGCCGTCGGCGGTGTAGGCGCGGGTGGCGGTCATGTCGACGCAGAAGTCGATCTCGGCGACCCCGCCGTCGGGCGAGAGCGAGGCCTCCGCCGGGTTGGCGTACAGCACCCGGTTGACGCCCTCGTAGCGGTGGCCCTGCGCCTTCCAGTCGGCGAAGTGGCTGGCCCAGAAGTCGAGTTGCTGGCCGGTCATGACGCGCAGCATGTCTTCGGTGGCCTGCTCCGCGCCGCCGTCGGCGTAGGTCTGGTTGATGACGTCCCAGTACACGCCGAAGGCGGAGGCGGCGAGCTCGAAGCGTTCGGCCTCGTCGCCGGCGAGCGACGGCGTGCTGGCAGGGCTGGCCTGCTCCACCGGAGCACTCTCCTCCACCGCGACCGTGCTGGTCTCCGCCGGCTCGGCCGGCTCGTCGGCAGGGGCGCTGCACCCTGCGGAGAGCAGCGCGGCCAGCAGGGTTGCGGAAAGTGCGGTGCGAATGGTCATGGGTCAACTGTTGCACGCTCACGAGTCAGGTGCGTAACGGGTAGCGTGGGGCAGGTGACCACGACGCCAGAGAACCAGGTGCCCGAGCAGATCGACGACGAGGTGCTGCCCGAAGCGAGCTTCGACCAGCAGCGGTTCGCCGCCCGCCCCGCCCGGCTTCGCCCGCACGCCCGCCGTCGCAGGG
>DURG01000264.1 GCA_012837465.1 Propionibacterium sp.
CCCCCGTCTCCGAGATGGAACTCATCCGCGCACTCACGGCCAGCGGGCTCCGGGTCCGCACCCCGCAGCGGTCCCCGGGCAAGACGGAGTCCATCGAGATCGCCCACCGCTCGTGGAGCTACCTCGAGTTCCCCGACGACATCCGCGACGACCTCCTCGCCCGCTGGCAGGAACCCGCCCGCCAATACCACGACATTCGCCACCTTGCGCAGGTGCTCACGGCGCTCGGATCGCTCGCCTGCTCCGACCCCCGCGTGATCCTCGCCGCTTGGTTCCACGATGCCGTCTACGAGGGCGTCGCCGGGCAGGACGAGGAGAAGTCGGCCCGGCTCGCGGAGGAGATGCTCGCGGGCTTCGCGGACACCGAGACCATCGGGCGGCTCATCCGCATGACCGCCACCCATTCCCCCACCGACGACCTCGAGGCCACCCTCTCCGATGCGGACCTCAGCATCCTCGGCCAGATCCCCGGCCGCTACCACGTCTACCTGCGCGACGTCCGCCTCGACTACGCCCACGTCAGCGACGACGACTGGCGCGTCGGCCGCGGCAAGGTGCTGCGCCACCTCCTGGACAAGGCCCCCCTCTTTCACACCGAACTCGGCCGCGAACTCTGGGAGCGACAGGCCCGCGTCAACCTCGCCGCCGAACTCGCCACTTTGGGCTGACAGCCGCTTCCGCCCCCATCCGCGCTCCGGCGCCCTAGTCTGGGGATAAGCACGGACAGGAGGAGCGAGTGAGCAACCAGGGATTCGACGGCACCACGCCCCAGCAGCCCGGCCCGCGACGCGGCTACCCCACTCCCGAGGAGGCCGCGCAGTGGCAGGAGCCGGATCCGGCCCCCACCGAGCCCATCTCCCCCGTGCCCCAGCGCGGCTATGCCGACGACGCGCCTCCGCCGCCCGTCGATCCCGCCGGGCCGCCCTACGAGGAGGATCCCAGCCGGCTCCCCCTGATCCTCGGCATCATCGTCCTCCTGGCCGTCGCCGCCCTCATCGCCTGGCTCGTCCTCCGCGACGGCGGTTCGGACACCGCCGAACCCGCGCCACCCCCCACCACGGTGGCCACCACCCCCGTCGAGGCCCCGGCCACGCCCACGGAGACGGCCGAGGAGCCGACCCCGATGGTGACCGAGACGACCACCGTGGCCGCGCCCGAGACGACCGCCGCCGAGGTCACGACTCCCGCCGAGGAGCCAACGGAGACCGAAACCGCCGTCGAGGAGCCCACCGAGGCACCGACGGAGGAACCCACCGAGGTCGCCGTCGAGATCCAGCCCCTCACCGCTGAGGATCTTCCGCAGGAACTGGCCGGCTACGTCCTCGGCGACGACCTCACCTACGAGGGCGACGACCACGTCATCCTGGTCAGCGACCTCGGGATCGCGGAGATGGACCCCGCCTGGCAGGAGATGACGTTCCCGGAGGCCGAAGAGGTCGCCGACAACGCTTCCTGCTCCACGTTCGACGACGGGGCCCAGGCCTGCTTCATCCTGAGCGCCAACTACGGCGTGATCAGCACCTCGGGCGACCCCGACGTCGACATCACCGAGTTCGTCCAGGCCCTCGCCGAGCACCTCCGCTGACCGCCATGGCCGACACCCCGACGCCCGAGGCCCTCGACGAGGTCCTGATCCCCCTCGCCGGCGAGGATGATGTGCTCGCGTCGGCCCGCACCGACAGCGACGTGACGCGCCCCGGCATCGAGGTGTCGCCGTCCATGGGGCGGTTCCTCCACCTCCTCGCCACGGCCTCCGGGGCCCGACGGGTCCTGGAGTTCGGCACGCTGGCCGGCTACTCGACGATCTGGCTGGCCCGCGCCGTCGGCTCAACCGGGCGGGTGATCAGCCTCGAACTGGAACGCGGGAACGCCGAGGCCGCAAGGCGACACCTTGAGGAGGCTGGTGTCAGCGCCTGGGTCGACATCATGTGCGGGCCGGCCGCCAAGACCTCCGGGCGACTCGTGGAACTCCAGGTGGCACCCTTCGACTTCGTCTTCATCGACGCCGACAAGGCCTCGCTCCCCACCTACCTCGAGCGCGCCGTCACGCTGACCCGCCCGGGGTCGCTGATCCTGATCGACAACGTCGTGCGCGGCGGCCGCGTGCTCCACGCCGAGGACGACGACTCACTCGGCGTCCGCCGCGCCCTGTCGATGGCCGCGAAAGACCCTCGCCTCGAGATGACGGCGATGCAGACCGTGGGGGTCAAGGGGTGGGACGGGTTCGCGCTGCTGCGCCGCGTCTCCTGACTACAGCCAGCCGACCGCGCGCAGCGCGATCATCCAACCGGTCAGCGTGAAGAACGACACCACCGTCGAGAGCATCATGGATGCCGCGCCGAGTTCGCCTTCGCCGTGCTGCTCGGCGACCGCCGCCATGACCGTCATCGACGGCAGTGCCGCGGTCAGGATGGCGGCCGCGCGAAGGTCGTGGCTGAGGGCTGGGAGGCCCAGCATCGGCAACACGGTGACGAGGCCGACGGCGAGCGCGGGCATGAGCAGTAGCTTGCCGCCTACTGCGGTCAGGATGTCGGTGAGCTGGGCGCGTAGCCGCAGGCCGACGAGCATGCCGCCGATCGAGAACAATGCGACGGCGGAGCTGGAGTTGGCGACCAGCTGCACCGAGCGGTCCAGGATCTCGGTGAGTTCCAGGTTCAGCGCGCCCAGGAGGAGGGCGAGGACGATGGCGATCACCATCGGGTGCGTGACGACGCGTCGCACGATGAGGCCGACCCGCTGGGCGGCCGGGCCGCCCTGGCCGGTGATGGCCTCGAACATGGCGAGCGCGACGGGGATGATGAGGGTGTTGTCGACGAGCATGGCCATGCCTGCGGCCAGCCCGGCGACATTCGGCAGCAGGATGAGGAACATGGGAAGCCCGACGAAGCCGTTGTTGGTGCCGCTCATGGCGAAGCCGAGGGTCGCCGCCCGCGCGGGTGTGAGCCCCCGCATGCGTGCGTACAGGCGGCCCAGGCCCATCATGGCCATGGCTGAGATGGCGTAGGTGAGGAGCCAGACGGGGTTGAGGATCTCGCCGAGGGAACGGCCGGCCACGCTGACGAAGACCAGCGCCGGGAGCGCGACCTTGACGACGTAGGTGGACAGCACCGTCATGTCGGAGCGCTTGAGCATCCCGATGCGGGTGACGACGTAGCCAACGGCGACGATCAGGAAGATCGGCACGGTGGCGGAGAGGACGTCGATCACCTTGGCACGGTATCGCGTTGCCCCTCGTCAGGCAGAACTTGCCACCTGTTGCTCCAATCGAACCCCATGGATCCGCAGGGTGACCATCCCCCGAGTCCCGATTGCCCCGCGGACACCCACCGAAACCCGAACCAAGCCGATCCGCGAGGTGACCATCCCCCGAGTCCCGAGTACCCCGCGGACACCCACCGAAACCCAAACCAAGCCGATCCGCGGGGTGTATCGAGGGACGAATCGTCCTACCCATTCACCGCTTGGTACTCACCGACCAGGTAGCTGGCGCTGCGTGACAGAGAGAACGGGAGCGTGCCCGACTGCCCTGCCCCGCCCCACTGGACCTTCCAGTTCGAGGTCGCAGTGACCTCGTAGGTACCCATGGATTCATAGACGTGGCCACAATCCGGCGAGGCAACGTTCTTCCCGCCCTGGGTGCGAGCCTCCGACCACGGCGTCCCCTTCCCACACGACACGACGGCGCCATCACCCATGTCCCACTCAACGCTGTCCACCTCGGCAGTAAGGCTGACCGTGACCCCGCTCCCCGAATCCGACGCACTGACCGGCCCCCACTGCTTCGCCGACGGCGCCTCCGCCCACAACCACGTGTTCCACCCCACGAAACCCAGCCGAACATCATTGTCACCCTTCGGGAACATCCCGAGATCCACCGCCTCCAGGTCGAGGCTCGCCAGCAAGCGTATGGCAACCTCTCGCGGATCAATCTGAACTGCCTCAGGCGGTTCTGGCAACCACCGTGTTGCTCGCATGTTGGGATCCGGCGTGAGGTCAAAACCCGGACGAGTACAGATATAGATGCCTCCATCCCTATGACCCACCCATGCAGGATCTGAGTATGGCGGCTGTGGATCCATCAGAGTGCACCATGCGCTCACCGAAGAACTCCAGCTCCCCAGTGCCGTTGTACACAGCACGGGCATAGCCTGATAGGTGCAGACCCGCGGGCCTGACGGGCCGGAGCCGTTGGCTGGTGGATCCTGAGGAGCCGG
>DURG01000265.1 GCA_012837465.1 Propionibacterium sp.
CCGCCCGTGCCCTGGCCCGTGGGTTCCGGCGCACCGCCCGCCGCTCCGGCGCACCCGGCGAGCAGGATCGCGGTGACAGTAGTGCCTGCGAGCAGTGCAGCCTTCATCCAACACCTCTTCCGAATCGGGTCCAGCCTATGCCAGTGCCTGCGAAACACCACGGCGCGCAACCACCATGGGCACTACTTCGTCCCAGAGGGGGCGTTGGCCGTAGAATTTCGATCCGTGGTTACGAACTCCCCCAAGGCAGCCAAGCTGCATCCCGAGGCCCCGCGCGGCACCGCGTCCGGCCTCGACCGCTACTTTGAGATCACCAAGCGCCGCTCCTCCGTCGGGCAGGAGATCCGCGGTGGCCTCGTCACGTTCTTCGCAATGGCCTACATCATCGCGTTGAACCCCCTCATCATCGGCACCGCCGCTGACAAGGATGGCAACCTCATCTCCGGCGCGCCGATGTACACCGACGCCGCGCGCACCATCGTCGACGAGGCCGCCGTCGGGGCCTCCATCGGCATGGTCGCCGCCGCGACCGCGCTCATCGCCGGCCTGCTCACCCTTGCGATGGGCCTCATCGGCCGCTTCCCGATGGGTATCGCCGCCGGCCTCGGCCTCAACGCCCTGGTGGCCTACGTGCTCGCCCCGCTGATGACCTGGCCGCAGGCCATGGGCCTCGTGGTCTGGGAGGGCATCTTGATCTTCATCCTGGTGCTCACCGGGTTCCGGACGGCCGTGTTCAAGGCCATCCCGAAGACGCTGCGCACCGCCATCTCCGTGGGCATCGGCCTGTTCATCGCCTTCGTCGGCCTCGTCAACGCAGGCGTCGTGCGCCCCGGCGGCGGCACCCCGGTCGAACTCGGCGTGGGAGGCACCCTCCAGGGCTGGCCCATCGGCGTGTTCTTCTTCGGCCTGCTGCTGCTCATCGCGCTGTACGTGCTCAAGGTCAAGGGCGCGATGCTGATCTCGATCGTCACCGCCACCGTGCTGGCCATCGTCATCGAAGCCGTCACCAACCTGGGCGCGCAGTCGCCCGACGGCAGCAACGCCTTCGGGTGGTCGCTCAACGTGCCCGCGCTGCAGAACTTCACGCTGCCGGACCTGGGCCTGCTGGGCCGCGTCGACATGGTCGGCGCGTTCTTCCCCGACGGCCAGTTCTCCGTGACCGCCTTCGTCTCCCTGCTGGTGCTGGTCTTCTCGCTGCTCCTTGCGGACTTCTTCGACACGATGGGCACCGTCGTGGCCGTCGGCTCCGAGGGTGACCTCCTCGACAAGGCCGGCATGCCCCCGCGCACCACCGAGATCCTGCTCGTCGACTCGGTCGGCGCCATCGCCGGTGGCCTCGGCTCCGTCTCGTCCAACACCTGCTACGTCGAGTCGACGGCGGGCGTTGGCGAGGGCGCGCGCACCGGCCTCGCATCGGTCGTCACCGGCCTGGCGTTCATCGCAGCGATCTTCCTCGCCCCGCTGATCAACATGGTGCCGTCCGAGGCCGCCGCCCCCGTGCTGGTGTTCGTCGGCTTCCTGATGATCTCGCAGGTCGTCGACGTCGACTGGGCCAAGCCCGAGGTGGGCATCCCTGCGTTCCTGACGATCATCCTGATGCCGTTCGCCTACTCCATCTCGGTGGGCATCGGTGCCGGCATGGTGGCCTACGTGTTCATCAAGGTCGTCAAGGGCGAGGGCAGGAACGTCCACCCGTTGATGTACGTGGTGGCGGGGTTGTTCGTCATCTACTTCATCCAGGGCGCGCTCATCGGCATGCTTGCCGGCTGAGGTGTCTCGCCCCGGTGTGGGGCACGCCCGGTTGGGCTACGCCCGGTTGGGCTTGGGCTTGGATCCGACGAAACTCTCTCGCTCGTTGGTGCCTGGGTCCGCTGCTGTGCTTCCGGTGGTTTGCCTCTTCCCCGCCGCTACCGGATGGATGTCCACCAGCGGGGGCACCCTCGCCAGATTGAGGGGGGTGGCCCCCGATGATGGACATCTGTCCGGTTCATTGCACCCAGGCTGTGGTGGTGACCCCTTCCGGTGGCCGGATGCGGCAGTCTTGACCATGACGACGAAGGAGGAGCCGATGAACGAGGGGTTCAACCGGGCGAGCACGGGGATCACCGGGCTCGACCGGATCATCGACGGGCTGCGGCTGGGCGACAACGTGGTGTGGCAGGTCGACTCCATCCGCGATTACCGCCAGATCGTGGAGCCCTACGTGCAGCGCGCCCTCGCGGACGGCCGCAAGGTCACCTACGTGCGCTACGGCTCGCACGACCCGATCGTCGACGACCCCGCCGTCGAGGTGGTGGAGGTGGAGCCCGGGGGCGGCTTCGAGGCCTTCGCGACGGCGGTGCACCACCTCGTCACGGAGCGCGGGCGCCACGTCCACTACGTCTTCGACTGCCTGACCGACCTCCTCAAGGAGTGGCACTCGGATCTGGCGGTGGCCAACTTCTTCCAGGTGACCTGCCCCTACCTCTACGAGTTGGACACCGTGGCGTATTTCCCGCTCGTGCGCGGGGAGCACACGTACCCCACGGTTGCCGCCATCCGTTCGACCACGCAGTGCCTGTTCGACCTGTACGGGGTCGACGACGACGTCTACGTCCATCCCGTCAAGGTGTGGGAGCGGCACTCACCGACCATGTTCTTCCCCCACGCGATCCAGGGTGACGAGGTGGAACCCATCACGTCGTCGGAGGCTTCCGCGCGGTTGTTCGCGCGCATCAGCGGCACATTCGACCCGCCCGACTACTGGCAGTCGTTGGTGCAGGCCGGCAGGGACGCGCTGCGCAGCGGAAAGAAGGGACAGGCCAAGGATGCCAAGGCCAAGCTGCTCGAGATGCTCGTGCCGGGACAGAGCCGCATGGCCGAACTGGCCGAGGAGTACCTGACGCTCAACGACCTGGTGGCCACCGCGTCGCGCGAGATTGGCACCGGGGCCATCGGTGGCAAGGCCGTCGGCATGCTGGTTGCCCGCGCAATCCTCGCTCGCGAGCCCCGGTTCAGGCAGCGCACCGAGGAGCACGACTCGTTCTTCCTGGGCGCGGACCTCTGGTACTCGTACGTGGTCGCCAACGGCTGGTGGCGGCTGTGGATGGAGCAGAAGACTCCCGAGGGCTACTTCACGGCCGGCGCGAAGCTGCACGCCAAGCTCAGCACCGGCCGCTTCCCGCCGTCGGTGCGCGAGCAGTTCATGCGGATGCTGGAGTACTTCGGCCAGTCGCCGATCATCGTGCGCAGCTCCTCCCTGCTGGAGGACAACTTCGGCAACGCGTTCGCCGGCAAGTACGACTCGGTGTTCTGCGCCGGGCAGGGCACCCCGGAGGAGCGGTACGAGAAGTTCGAGGATGCGGTCCGCGACGTGTACGCCAGCGTGATGAGTGCCGAGGCGCTCGAGTACCGCCGCAGCCGCGGCCTGTCACACCTCGACGAGCAGATGGCCGTGCTCGTGCAGCGCGTCTCCGGCGATCATCACGGCGACCTGTTCTTCCCGCACGCCGGGGGCGTCGGCAACTCGTCGAACCTGTACGTGTGGGAGCCCGGCATCGACATGGACGCAGGCATGCTGCGCATCGTCATGGGCCTGGGCACCCGTGCGGTGGACCGGACACATGAGGATTACGCCCGGATCGTGACGCTCGACGTGCCGACGCGCCGGCCCAGCATCGAGGCCGGCAAGGAGCGGCGCTACTCGCAGCACTACCTCGACGTGCTGTCGCTGACCGACAACGAACTGGTCACCGTGCCGCTGCAGAAGATGCTGACCGCCGAGGCGGGTGACCCCCAGGGCCGCATCGGTGCGCCGTGGGGCATGTTCGTCAGCCCGGACAAGGCGGCGATCCGAAGGCTCCGCGAACTTGGCCGTGCGACGCGCGCCCCGCAGGTGATCTGCGACATGCAGGGCCTGCTCGAGGCGACCGACTTCGGCGAGCTGATGCGCGCCGCGCTCGCCAAGCTGGCGAGCACGTACGAGTACCCCGTCGACATCGAGTTCACCATCAACTTCCGCCCGGACGGCGACTACCGCTTCAACCTCGTGCAGTGCCGCCCGCTGCAGACCCGCGGCCTGGGCAAGGCCGTCCGGATGCCATCTTCGGTCAGCGCCGAGGAATGCCTGTTCAGCAGCGCCGGCAACTTCATGGGCGGCAACGTCCACCTGCCCATCGGCGCGGTGGTCTACGTGCGTCCCAAGCGCTACCTCGGGTTGGGCCACCAGGACCGCTACGCGGTCGCCCGGTTGGTCGGCGAGGCCACCCGCGCCCTGCAGGGTGAAGGCGTGATGGCCATCGGCCCGGGCCGGTGGGGGACCACCACCCCGTCGCTGGGCGTTCCCGTGTCGTTCTCGGAGATCGCGGCGGCCGATGCGTTGATCGAGTTCACGTACCCGGACGCCGACTTCCACCCGGACCTCAGCTACGGCAGCCACTTCTTCCAGGACATCGTGGAGGGGGAGACGTTCTACGCGGCGATCTTCGACGGGCGCCAGGACGTCGTCTTCAACCACGAGCACCTCACGTCGAAGCCGAACGAGATCCTCGACCTGGTGCCGAACGCGACGCCCGCCATCGCCGACGTCGTCCACGTGGTGCGGACCCCGGGCCTGGTGTTGTACTCCGACGTCGTCACCCAGCGGGTCGTCTGCTGCTAGGACCTGCTCCGGACGGGGCGGCGCCGGGCGCGTCCTACGCTGGGGCCAGGAGGACATAATGCTTCGCTTCGAGACCCGCACCGGCCCCGACTTCGGGGACGCCGCGCCCACCTACCGCAAGACCGGCGTGGTGCCCGACTGGTACCGCGACGCCAAGCTGGGCTTCTTCATCCACTGGGGGCTCTATTCCGTACCCGCCTGGGCCACCGCCCACGGCCCCGGGGGAGTGCCGGTGGAGGACGCCTACACCCACCATCAGTACGCCGAGTGGTACGGCAACACGGTGCGCATCCCCGGCAGCCCCACCTGGCAGTACCACCAGGACACGTTCGGCACCGGCACCAGCTACGAGGACCTCGCGGAACACTGGAGCGCCGACGGCTTCGACGCCGACGCCTTCGTCAGGAGGCTCGTCGACGCTGGGGCGCAGTACGTCATCCCCACCTCCAAGCACCACGAGGGCTTCTGCCTCTGGGGCACCGCCACCACCGGCTTCAACGCGGTGGCCCGCGGCCCGCGTCGCGACCTCATCGCGGAACTGCACGACGCCACCCGCCGCGCCGGCGCCCGCTTCGGGCTGTACTACTCCGGGGCGCTCGACTGGCACGTGGCTGACTTCCCGCCCATCGAATCCGACACCGACCTCTTCCGCTTCCGCCGCCACGACGAGCGCTTCTCGCGCTATGCGGCCGCGCAGTTGGAGGAATTGGTCGACCGCTTCGCGCCCGACGTGCTGTGGAACGACATTGAATGGCCTGACGGAGGCAAGGGGCGCGAGGACTACGCCGTCGCCGCGCTGCTCGAGCGCTACTTCGACAAGGTGCCCGAGGGCGTCGTCAACGACCGCTGGGGCGTCCCCTACCACGGCTTCCTCACCCGTGAGTACATGGCCATCGACGAGATCGTGGAGTCGCCGTGGGAGGCGACCCGCGGCCTCGGTTTCTCCTTCGGCTACAACCGCGCCGAGGGCGAGGAGCAGACCCTCAGCGGAGCCGAGTTGATCCGCCTGCTCGTCGACGTGGTGTCGAAGAACGGCAACCTGCTGATCAACGTGGGCCCGCGTGCCGACGGCTCGATCCCCGAACTTCAGGCCGCGTCGATGGCTGAGCTGGGCCGCTGGCTCCGAGCGCACGGCGAGGCCATCCACGGCACCCGCCCGTGGGTCCGCTTTGGCGACGGAGACGTGCGCTACACCACCAAGGGAGGCACCGTGTACGCGCTGCTCGACCCCGCCGTCGGCGAGTTGCCCGTCCCGCACGGGTTGGCCGGGCGCCGGCTGCGGTGGCTGGGCGCCGACGGTGAGGTCGACGTCGCTGCGGGGGATCGGGTCGCGGTGCCGCACCTGGTGCGCGACGAGCCCGTCGCGGTCGCCGCCTTCGTCTAGCCGCGCCCCTCCCGCGGGGCAGAGTGAAGCTGTGCGGCAGAGCAGCCGCACAGCTTCACACTGCCCAGGCCACACCCCCGACGACGAGGGAAGCGATGTTGAGTTGTGCGGGGGAGCAGCCGCACAACTTCACTTTGCCGCGGCGGTGGGACGCTTGGGGCCGCTGGTGTGGAGCCGTTAGGCTGGCGCCCATGTTCCACAAGGTATTGGTCGCCAACCGCGGCGAGATCGCAGTACGTGCGTTCCGCGCAGCGTACGAGCTCGGCTACAAGACGGTCGCAGTCTTCCCCTACGAGGACCGCAACGCCGATCACCGCGTCAAGGCGGGCGAGTCGTACCTGATCGGTGAGGAGGGCCACCCCGTCCGGGCCTACCTCAGCATCGAGGAGATCATCCGCGCCGCGAAGGAATCCGGCGCCGACGCGGTCTACCCGGGCTACGGCTTCATGTCGGAGAAGCCCGAGTTCGCCAAGGCCTGTGAGGACAACGGCATCACCTTCATCGGTCCGCCGTCGGAGGTGTTGACCGCCGCCGGCAACAAGGTGCGCGCCATCGAGGCCGCACGCAAGGCCGGCGTCCCCGTGCTCGACTCCTGCCCACCCTCCACCGATGTCGACGCGCTCGCGAAGGCCGCCGATGAGATCGGCTTCCCCGTCTTCGTGAAGGCCGTCGCCGGCGGCGGCGGCCGAGGCATGCGCCGCGTCGACGACCCCGCCAGGATCAAGGACGAACTCTCCGCCGCCATGCGCGAGGCGGAGGCCGCGTTCGGCGACCCGACCGTCTACATCGAGCAGGCCGTCGCCGCGCCCCGTCACATCGAGGTGCAGATCCTGGCCGACGCTGAGGGCAACATCGTCCACCTCTTCGAGCGCGACTGCTCCATCCAGCGCCGCCACCAGAAGGTGGTCGAGATCGCCCCAGCCCCCCACATCTCCGAGGAACTGCGTGAGGCGCTGTGCCAGGACGCGGTGAAGTTCGCCAAGTCCATCAACTACTTCTGCGCCGGCACCGTCGAGTTCCTCGTCGAGACCGAGGGCGAGCGCGCGGGCCAGCACGTGTTCATCGAGATGAACCCGCGCATCCAGGTGGAGCACACCGTCACCGAGGAGATCACCGACGTCGACCTCGTCCAGGCACAGATGCGCATCGCCAACGGCGAGACCCTGGAGGAGATCGGCATCCGCCAGGACGAGCTCCAGATCCGCGGCGCGGCCCTCCAGTGCCGCATCACGACGGAGGATCCGCTCAACTCCTTCCGCCCCGACACCGGCGTCATCACCGCCTACCGCTCCGCCTCCGGCGCCGGCATCCGCCTCGACGGCGGCACCACCGGCACCGGCGTCGAGATCAGCCCCCACTTCGACTCGTTGCTGGTCAAGCTCACCGCCCGCGGCCGCCACCTCGAGATGGCCATCGCCCGCGCCCAGCGCGCGCTCGCGGAGTTCCGGGTGCGCGGCGTCGCCACCAACATCCCGTTCCTGCGCGCCGTCCTGGAGGACGAGGACTTCCTCGCTGGTGGGGTGACCACCAACTTCATCGACGAGCGGCCCTACCTGCTCAACGCCCGCACGCCCGCGGACCGTGCCACCAAGCTGCTGCGCCACATCGCCGAGGTCACCGTCAACAAGCCGCACGGCGAGGCCCCCACCACGCTGGAGCCGCGCATCAAGCTGCCGCAGGTGGATCACAGCGCCCCATGCCCCGACGGCGCACGCCAGCGACTCCTCGAACTCGGCCCCGAGGGATTCGCCCAGGAACTGCGCGACGCCGTCCCCGTGCGCGTCACCGACACCACCTACCGCGACGCCCACCAGTCGCTGCTGGCCACCCGCATCCGCACCAAGGACCTCCTCGCCGTCGCCCCGACGCAGGCCCGGCTGCTGCCGCAGATGTTCTCCGTCGAGTGTTGGGGCGGGGCCACCTACGACGTCGCGCTGCGCTTCCTCGGCGAGGATCCGTGGGAACGCCTCGCCACGCTGCGCGAGGCCATGCCGAACCAGAACCTGCAGATGCTGCTGCGCGGCCGCAACACCGTCGGCTACACCCCGTACCCCACGGAGGTGACCCAGGCGTTCGTCGCGGAGGCCGCCGCCACCGGCATCGACATCTTCCGCATCTTCGACGCCCTCAACGACGTCGAGCAGATGCGCCCCGCGATCGAGGCCGTGCACACCACCAGCTCGGTGGCTGAGGTGGCGCTCTGCTACACCTCGAACCTCCTCGATCCGAAGGAGGACATCTACACCCTCGACTACTACCTCCGCCTCGCGGAGAAGATCGTCGACGCCGGCGCGCACATTCTTGCCATCAAGGACATGGCCGGCCTGCTGCGTCCCGAGGCGGCCCGCCGTCTGGTGACCGCGCTGCGCGAGCGCTTCGACCAGCCGGTGCACCTGCACACGCACGACACCACCGGCGGCCAGCTCGCCACGCTCATGGCCGCGATCGACGCGGGCGTGGACGCTGTCGACGTCGCCAACTCGGCGCTCAGCTCCACGACGTCGCAGCCGCCCATGTCGGCGCTGCTCATGGCGCTGGACCAGACCGAGCGCCAGAGCGAACTCGACCCCCAGGCCGTGCTCGACCTCGAGCCCTACTGGGAGGCCGTGCGCAACCTCTACCAGCCGTTCGAATCCGGCCTCCCCGCCCCGACGGGCCGCGTCTACTCGCACGAGATCCCCGGCGGCCAGCTCTCCAACCTGCGCCAGCAGGCCATTGCGCTCGGCCTCGGCGAGAAGTTCGAGCAGATCGAGGACATGTACGAGGCTGCCGACAAGATCCTCGGCCGGCCCACCAAGGTGACCCCGTCGTCGAAGGTGGTGGGCGACCTCGCCCTGCACCTCGTCGCCGTCGGTGCCGACCCGAAGGAGTTCGAGGCGGACCCGCAGAAGTTCGACATCCCCGATTCCGTGGTCGGCTTCCTCGGCGGCGAACTCGGCGAGCCGGCCGGTGGCTGGCCCGAGCCGTTCCGCAGCAAGGCACTCGGCGGCCGCAAGAGCCCGGCCCGCGTGACCGAGGTGTCCGACGAGGACCTGGCGCTGCTGGAGAATGAGGGCCGCGAGCGCCAGGAGACGCTCAACCGCCTGCTGTTCCCCGGCCCCACCAAGGACTTCATCCAGGCCCGCGAGGACTTCGGTGACATCTCAGTGCTGCCCACCATCCCGTACCTCTACGGCATGGAACGCGGCAAGGAGTACGCGATCACGCTGGAGAAGGGCGTCACGCTCCTCACCGGGCTCGAGGCGATCTCGGAGCCCGACAAGCGCGGCAAGCGCACCGTGATGACGCTGCTCAACGGCCAGATCCGCCCGGTGCGGGTGCGCGACCTCTCGATCAAGTCCGAGGTCGCGACCGCGGAGAGGGCGGACACGTCGAACAAGGGTCACGTCGCCGCGCCGTTCTCCGGCGTCGTGACGCCGAGCGTCGCCGAGGGAGACACCGTCGAGGCCGGCGCCCAGGTGGCCACCATCGAGGCGATGAAGATGGAGGCCTCCATCAACGCGCCGGTCGGCGGTACCGTCAAGCGCGTCGTGCTGCCCGGCCCGACGCAACTCGAGGGCGGCGACCTGGTGCTCGTCCTGGAGTAGCCGACTCGCTCTGCGCGGTGGCTGCGTGATCGCGCAGCCACCGCTCAACCATGGGCTAGTCGGCGCCCACGACGGCGACGTCGAGCCGCTCGTCCGCACGGACGGCCTCGAGCACCTCGACGACGGGCTCCAGCCAGCCGCGCGACTCCGGCGCGCACTCGGGGTTCGCCAGCACGCGCCGGTACTCGTCGAGCGCCTCGATGGCGTGCACCCGCTTGGCGTACCCCACGACCTGCTCGGGCAATGGCCGCAGGGGGACGGAGAGTTGGCGGTCGGCGAGCGAGCGCAACGAGTAGTCGCTGTTGAGGCCGCAGCGCGCGAGATCCCACTCGATGCGGTCGAACGCCTCGGCGTCCCACGGCAGGCTGCGGTGCTCGGCAGCCATCTCCTCGAGCCACGCGGAGAGGATCCGCCAACTCTGGGCCGCGCGCTCCGGCGGAATGTAGGCGCCCGCCAGCAACGCGTCGACATCCGTTCGCAGGGGGAGCGACGGGTCGACCTCGGTGGCCGGATCCCGGCGCATGAGCGGCGCGAACCAAGTGCGGCGAGGGGGTCGGGGCGGTGCGAAACGCTCCTCCGCGACGGTTCGCAGACCCTCCGCCAACTCGGGTGGGGC
>DURG01000266.1 GCA_012837465.1 Propionibacterium sp.
CGCCGGTGCCGTGGCGCCACTCGGAGAGCAGGCCGTCGACGGCGTGGGGCAGGTCCACCTCGTCGAGGCGGGGCGAGGACAGGGCTTGGACGGAGCGGCGCACCTCGGTCAGGGCCTTGCGGGCGGTGCCGTCGACGACCTGGAGGCGACGTTCCCGTTCGGCGTCGTCGTCGAGGCCGCTGACGGCGCCGAGCTGCGCGATGATGCCGACGAGATCCTGGGCGACGGTGTCGTGGATCTCGCGGGCGAGGCGGGCGCGTTCCTCGACCACGCCGGTGTCGCGGGCCCGGGCCACGAGCTCCTCCTGGAGGGCGGTGTTGCGGGCCTCCGCGAGCCGGAGTTCGGCGTTGGCGCGCTCGAGCTCGTCGGTGCGGTCCTGGCGGGTGCGGTCCAACCGCGCCATGGGCAAGGCGATGCCGAGGTTGACCAGGATGAACAGCGTCAGGATCAGCGGATTGAACAGCGGCGACGCGACGCCACCCGATTGTGCGGTGGCACAGATCACGGCGGTGACCACCAGCGCAGCGATGGCTTCGCGTCCCTTGAACTGACGAGTGGTGTCCACGTAGCCGAAGAACGCGGCCAGCCCGAACAACGGGTTGGTCAGGACGAGCACGAGATGGAGCGCGCTGACGACCCAGAATGCGGTGCGCGCGTCACGCGATCCGCGAGGCTGCCTGTCGAGCCACCACCGGCCCAGCCCGGCCGCTGCCGCCAGCGGCACGAAGAGCCAGCCGGTCCACGGCGGATAGATCTCCGGGACGGCTGCGGTCACCACGAGGGCGCCGGCCACCGAGAGGCCCAGCAGGGTGAGCGGCAGGATGGTCATCCAGTCGCGCGGCTTCATGGCACCATCTTCGCCTACTCCCACCGGAAGGTCCGCAACGCGACGACGACGCCCACCACCGCCCACACCAGGCACACGAGCACACCGGTGCCCAGCTCCGTCGCGGAGCCCGCCCCCGTCATCGCGTCGCCCATCAACTGGGCGGCTGCTCCACCCGGCATGAGGTTCGTCAGCGTGGTCAGCCATTCCGGGAACAGGGCTCGCGGGTACCACATGCCGGCGGCGAACCACTGGGTGGCGGCCACCGCGGTGCCCACCCCGCTCGCGGCCTTTGGGTTCGGGATGACCGCGCTCAGCACGGTGCCCAGCGCTAGGAAGGCCGCCGTCGAAGCGATGACGGCGACGGCGTACCTCAGCGGCGAGACGGCTCCCGGGACGCCGAACAGCAGCGGCACGACGGTGATGACCAGGGCCGCGACGAGGCAGAGGGCGCCCATGAGCGTGAGACATGCCTTCAGCAGGTCGGCGGCGGAGGCGGGCGTGGTGCGAAGGCGGCGGAGGAAGCCGAGCTCGCGGTAGTCGCCCAGCAGTTGCGGCAGGAGCACCAGGCCCACCATGGAGATGGTGAACAGGGTGAGCGTGGGCGTGTAGGCCTGGCTGACGCTCAGCCCGCCGAACACCTCGGAGGGTCGCCGGGCGGCGGGGATCGCGGCGATGATGACGGCGGCGAGCAACGGGAGCACCAGCCACACGACGGCGGCCGGCGTGCGCGCGAACATGCGCACCTCGTTGCGGAACAGGGCAGCGGTGGCACTCATGCTGAGGTCCTTGTCGTGAGGTCGAGGTAGGCCGCCTCGAGGGAGCGGTGGCCTTCAGCGAGTACGGCCGGCGAGCCGTCGGCGACGATGCGCCCGGCGTCGATGATGATGACGCGGTCGCAGAGGTAGTCGGCCTCCTCCATCGAGTGGGTGACCAGGACGATGGTGACGCCGGAGGCGCGGAGGCCGTCCAGATAGCCCCAGATGTCGCGGCGGGCCGACGGGTCGAGGCCGGTGGTCAGTTCGTCGAGGATCGCGATGCGGGGGCGGCCGACGAGGGCCAGGGCCACGGAGAGCCGCTGCTGCTGGCCGCCGGAGAGCTTCTCGAAGCGCTTGTTCGCGTGCTCGGCCAGCCCGAAGCGTTGGAGGAGCTCATCGGTGGGCACGGGGTCGGCGTAGAAGGAGCCGAACAGGTCGAGGGCCTCGTGCGGGGTGATCTTGGCGGGGAGGCGGCACTGCTGCAGTTGCATGCCGATCTGCGCGCGGAACCCTGGGGGCGGTGCGGCGGGGTCCATGCCGTCGACGGTGATGGTGCCGCCGTCTCGCGTGCGCAGGCCGCCGATGCACTCCACCGTGGTGGTCTTGCCCGCGCCGTTGGGGCCGAGGATGCCGAGGATCTCGCCCTCGTCGACGGCGAAGTCGAGGCCGGTGAGTACGTGGTGGGTGCCGTAACTCTTGGTGAGGCCGGAGACGTCGATGAGTGCCATGTCTCCATGGTGTCGCCGAACGGGCGATGGCGAATCAGGCAGGAGGGCCGACCTGGGTCATCCGATCGGAGGACACGGTCCCTGAGCGCGAGTTCTACGAGCGGCGAAGGGCTGCCGCCGCGTGCATGTGA
This sequence comes from Propionibacterium sp., assembly GCA_012837465.1. GTDB lineage: Bacteria > Actinomycetota > Actinomycetes > Propionibacteriales > Propionibacteriaceae > Arachnia. Next base: position 2,444 of record DURG01000266.1, read on the forward strand.
CCTTGACGACGGTGGACGAGGTGTCAGGCCAGCTGCGGCGGCCCTTCGTCGTTGGCTGGCTCGCAAGCTCGCTGGCGAACGCTCAGGAACCAGAGTCAGAGCCAGTCCTCGTCGCGCGGGCCGTAGCGGCCGTCGCGTTCCTCGTTGATCGAGTCGATGAACTCCGCCTCGCTGTCCAGGTCGAAGCCGTCGAGGGCTGCCTGGTAGTCGAGCTCCGGCTCGGGGAGGTCCTCCCCGTCCATGTAGCCGACCCGATCCACGCGCCACTCAAGGCCGCGGTGCTCGCGGCCGGTGATGGGCTCGACGTTGACGTCGGGGAGGCCGTCTTGGTTCATGTCGGTGCTGCGGACCAGTTTCGAAGCGTGCGAGAGGGCGATCGCACCGGCGATGGCGGAGATCGCGGTGCCCAGCAGGACGCCGATCTTGCCGCCGGCGGTGTGTTCGCCGTCGACGAAGGACAGGTCGGCGATCAGCAGCGAGACCGTGAAGCCCATGCCGCACACGAGGCCGACGGGGACCAGGTCACGCAGGCCGACGGCGTCGGGTAGCCGGAGCGGGGTGAGCTTCGTGACGAGGGCGGTGGTCAGCAGCACGCCGGTGACCTTGCCGAGGAACAGGCCGAGCACGATGGCGAGCACGACGGGCTGCAGCAGGATCTCGCCGATCCCCTGGCCGGTGATGAAGGTGACGCCGGCGGCGAAGAAGGCGAAGATCGGCAGCACGATGCCGGCCGAGTAGGGCTGGAGCGCGTGCTCGATCTGGACGGTGCGGGGCTCCTCCTCGTCGTGGACGGGGCGGGCTGGTACGCAGAAGCCGAGGATGACGCCGGCGATGGTGGCGTGGACGCCGGAGGCGTGCATGAACCACCAGGCGACCAGGCCGAGGAGCACGAGCACCAGCTTGGGCCAGCGCTTCGTGCGCACCACGAACCAGAAGATGGCTGCCGCGACGATGGTGCCGAGCAGCATGGGGATGTTGAGGTCTGCGGTGTAGAAAACGGCGATGATGATGATCGCCAGGAGGTCGTCGATGACCGCCAGCGTCATGAGGAACAGGCGCAACGCGCGTGGCAGGCCGCGGCCGAAGACCGCCAGCACGGCGAGCGCGAACGCGATGTCGGTGGCGGTGGGGATGGCCCATCCGTGGGCGGCCGTGCTGTCGCCGGTGAGGAAGATGACCACGGTGTAGATGATGGCCGGCATGGCCATGCCGCCGACGGCGGCGAGCACGGGGACGGCGGCGGCCTTCAGGTCGCGGAGTGCGCCGGCGACGAGGTCATGTTTGAGCTCGACGCCCACGAGGAAGAAGAACAGGGCGAGCAGGCCGTCGGAGGCCCAGTGCGCCAGCGAGAGGTGCAATCCGAGCGATTCGGGGCCGACGTGGATCTGCGAGAGCGCATGGTAGGCCTCGCCCCAGGGCGTGTTGGCCCAGATCAGCGCCACCATCGCCGCCGCCAGGAGCAGCGCGCCGCCGGTGGTCTCCCGGGTCACCCACAGGCGCAGTCGTTCGCCCGCGGAGGGTGGCGTCATCACATCGGTCGTCATTGAATCTCCAGTCGTCGCCTGGGTGATGAACACAAATTACGTCGTCAGGAACGCTGCGCCGGGCTCTTGCCATTTCTTGCCATCCCCGCACCCCCAGCAACATCCCTGCAGAATCAGAGCACCCACTGTGGATCATCCACAGTGGGTGCCTTCGTCAGGAAGGAATGCGTCAGGCGGCAGCCTGCTGCTCGAAGCCCGCGAAGGTGCAGAAGGCGCCGACGAAGCCCTCCAGCATCGAGCGCAGCGCCTCGGACTGGATGGAGCCGTCCTCGCCCAGGTCGCCGTCGCGGAACTGGACGAAGGCCTCGGGCTGGCCCATGGTGGGCATGTCGAGGTGTGCGAGCACGTTGCGCAGGTGCTGCTGGGCCATCGCGGTGCCGGCGCCGCCGGGCGAGGTGCCGATCACGGCGGCAGGGGTGCCGCCCCACACCGAGGTGCCCCAGGGGCGGCCGCCCCACTCGAGGGCGTTCTTCAGTGCGGCGGGCATCGTCCGCGAGTACTCGGGGGTCACGAAGATGACGGCGTCGAGGCCGGACACCTGTTCCTTGAAGTCGACGGCGACCTTGGGGTAGTCGACGTCCGCGTCGCGGTTGTACAGCGGCAGGTTGCCGATCTCGACCTCCACGTACTCGACGCCGGAGGGCACGAGCGTGCCGATCGCGTTCGCCAGGCGGCGGTTGATGGAGGAGGCGGAGAGGGAGCCGACGATGTAGCCGATGCGCATGATTAACCTTTCAAAGACTGTGATTGAAAGGTTAACCACTTTCCCTGCGGAACGCCAATTCAGGCGCCAACCTTTGCCGACGGCGCCAACCATTGCCGAAGACGCCAGCCCTACCGGATTCCCCGCCTGCCAACCCAGAAGGTGCCAGCCCTGCAGGGCTGGCACCTTCGGTGAAGGTTGGCGCGCTTCGCAACGGCCCCGACCAGCCGGTGCGGAAGCGCACGGTGACGGCTCAGACCGCGTCGAAGGCGTCGGGCTCCTCGGCGTAGCGCGCCTCGAGGGCCTCCTGAAGGGCGGCGTCGTCGGGCACGATCCGGTAGTAGTCGTCGTCGGCCTGGACCTCCAGGTCATCGATCGCCTCCAGATCCCCGGCGGGGATCTCACTGGCCTCTGCCTCGACCTGCACGATCAGGTCCGCCACGGAGTCGAGCCCCAGCCAGCGGTATCCGTCCTTGGCGTCGGCCAACTCCTCCGGATCGATGGTCTCGAGGGCGTTGAGCAGGCCGCCGTTCATCACCATGCCGTGGAGGTTGAGCACTGCCGCGAGCGCGAGGTCGCCGTCGCCGTCGCCCCCGTTGTCGGCGGCGCGGTTCCAGATTCGTTCGAGGGAGGTCATGGCCGAAATTGTAGGCAAGATGCACCGCCGGCAACACCTTCACGTCGCAGCGAGCCCCTGAACCCCTGCGCCATTAGGGTGTCGACATGCCGCGCATCGAATTCACCGACCACGAGTTGCCCACTCGCGACGAATTGGTGCGCCTGTACGACAGCGTCGAGTGGACGGCCTACACCAAGGATCCGGACCGCCTGTACGACGCAGTCACCCGCTCGCTCCGCGTCGTCTCGGCCCGTGAGGACGAGAAGCTCGTTGGGCTCGCCAGGGTGGTGGGCGACGGGCTGACGATCGTCTACCTCCAGGACATCCTCGTCGATCCGGCCCACCACCGCACCGGCGTCGGCCGCCGGCTGTTCCAACGCGTGCTGGAACCGTTCGACGACGTACGGCAGCAGGTGCTCATCACCGACGACGAGCCCGGGCAGCGCGCCTTCTACCAGGCCATGGGCTTCACCGAGATCCGCGACATGGACCACACCCTGCGCGTGTTCGTGCGCTTCACTTGATCACGATCAGCTCCCTCGAGATCCGCATCGAGCCCAATCCCGGTCATCTCGAGGAAGTCACGACTACCCCACCGTCGAGTCCACGCTTGACGGCCGCGACCTGAGCGAATGGGTGCGCCGCGCGACCCCGGCATCCAAGGCCCACCACTGGCTGGGACACCACTCCAGCGTCGGCCGGGCTGCGAGTTGGCTACCGGCCTCAACTCGACTACGCTCTCGACTTCCAGTTCGACCGCATCACCCACGACGAGCCCGTCGAGCGTGCGACGGCCTTCGCCGAAACCCGGCGGTAACGGGTTCTCGCAGGTAGCATGACAGGTCATTGACTGATCGCCATCCGGGATCAGACGCCAACGGCGGCGCCGCCTCCCTGGGTATGACAGCAGGTAGCTCCAAGACAGGAAGAGGAGAATTGCCATGGCAGACGTGAACATGATTGCCCTCGGCATGGTCGAGACGAAGGGCCTGGTGGGCGCCATCGAGGCGGCCGATGCGATGGTCAAGGCGGCCAACGTGCAACTCATCGGCAAGACGCAGATCGGCGCTGGCCTAGTCACCGTGATGGTGCGCGGTGACGTCGGTGCGGTCAAGGCAGCCACCGATGCCGGCGCGGCAGCAGCCGGACGCGTGGGCGAGTTGATCTCGGTCCACGTCATCCCGCGGCCCCACGGCGACATCGAACTGATCCTCCCGTCGCGCGACTAGGGCCTCGAATGCCCCGGCACGCCGCACCATGGAGAGCTGGGCTGAGTGGTGTCTGAGGTCATCCTCAGCGTTGGGATCGACGTGGGGACCTCCACCACGTCCGTGGTGTTCAGCCGATTGACGCTGGACAACCTCGCAGGTGCATTCTCCGTGCCCAGGATCGAGATCACGGCCAAGGACGTCGTCCACCGCAGCGAGGTGCACGAGACGCCCCTGCTCAGCCCGGAGATGATCGACGGCGAAGCACTCCGCGCCCTGGTGACCGCCGACTACGCGCGGGCTGGCATCCGACCTCCTGACGTGCACACGGGCGCGGCCATCATCACCGGCGAGACGGCGCGCGCGGAGAACGCGGAGCAAGTGCTCGCGGCCCTCAGCCAGTTGGCTGGCGACTTCGTCGTGGCCACCGCGGGGCCGCACCTCGAAGCGGTGCTGGCGGCGAGGGGCGCAGGCGCGGACGCCCACTCTGCCCGGGTGAGCGACATCGTGGTCAACCTCGACATCGGGGGCGGCACCACCAACATCGCCGCCTACCGCTTCGGCCGGCTACTGGGGACCAGCTGCCTCGACATCGGTGGCCGCTTGGTTCGCATCGCGGGCGGCCACGTCACCCACGTCACGCCGTCAATCCGAAGGTTGGCCGAATCGGGGGGCCTCGGCATCTCGCCGGGCCAGCAGGCGGATCCCGATCGGCTCACCTCGCTGGCGCGCATGATGGCGCGACAACTGGCCATGGCGCTCTCCCTCACCACCCGCGACGCGGTGCACGCCAGCATGTACACGAACGAGGGCCAGCCTCTGAAGCCCGAGCACAGCCCCGGCGTGATCAGCTTCTCCGGAGGCGTCGCCGACCTCATCGAG
>DURG01000267.1 GCA_012837465.1 Propionibacterium sp.
AGCCGGTGCATGAGCACCGCGAGCCCCACCGCGATGACCGTCTGGAAGCCGATGTTGAGGATCACGTACCAGATGGTCACCTTCATCGAGTTCCAGAACAGCTGGTCGGCGAACAGCCGTTCGAAGTTGTCCAGGCCGATGAAGTTGGGAGTCCCCAACAGGTTGAACTCCGTAAGGCTGTAGTAGAAGCCCACGATGGTCGGATACAGGAAGAACAGGGTGAAACCGATGGCGGCAGGTGCGATGAACAGCAGTGCCGCCTTCAGGTCCGATGAGCCCGCCGCCTTCGACAGGCCCTTGCTCGCTTTACGAGCCTGGGTGCGTCTACTCACTCGAGATTCCCCTTCGCTGGGGCCGGCCTCGTCCGTGGGGCCGACGTTGAGCTGTTGGGCGCTGCGCTACACGCGTAGATTCGGTTGCGCAAGTAGATTTCAGAGAATCCTTCCAGGATGGGAACCTCACAGGGAAGCCATTGCATCCCGCTTCCAACACGGCTAATCTACGCAAGTAGATAGCGGACGTGGTCGTCCGATCCCCGCCCCCTTGTGAACGGAAGTGGCATGAGTTCCTACCTTTATCTCGCACACGACGGGCTGGGCGCCCTGCTCGATGTGACCGACAACCGCCTGCCGGCGATCCTCCACTGGGGCGCCGATCTCGGCACCCCCTCCCTCGAGGAGGTGCAACAGGTCGCGCTGGCCGGGGTGCACCCGATCGTGTCCAACATCGTCGACGAACCGGTCCGCGTAGCGATCCTTCCGGAGCACTGGACGGGCTGGGTCGGCCGGCCCGGCCTCTCGGGAGACCGCTCCGGGGCCGACTGGTCTCCCCGGTTCACCGTCGACTCGGTCATCCTCGACGGCGTGCAACTCACGGGCGAACTGGCTCTCCACGCCGGCCGAAACTCAGAAATCCACGCCACCGACCGTGAGGCGGGACTGGGCCTCACTCTCACCATCGAGGTCACCGACGGTGGAGTCCTGCGGAGCCGGGCGACCCTCAGCAACGAGGCGTCGAGCAACTACCGCGTTGACGACCTCGTCCTCGCCTACCCCGTGCCCAACGTCGCGCGAGAGTTGCTCGACATGGCCGGCCGTTGGGGACGCGAGCGTGCCCCGCAGCGACGGGACTTCACCGTCGGCACACATCTGCGCGAGGGCCGCAAGGGCCGCACCGGGCCAGACGCCGCGCACGTGCTGCACGCCGGCACCCCTGGCTTCGGGTTCCGCTCGGGAGAGGTGTGGGGGGTCCACGTCGGCTGGAGTGGAAACCACACCCATTATGCAGAGCATCTCTCCACCGGAGAGAAGGTCCTCGGTGGCGGCGAGCTCCTGCTGCCGGGCGAGGTGGTCTTGGCTCCGGGTGGGAGCTACACCACTCCCTGGCTCTACGGCTCCTACGGCCGCGGGCTGGACGAGGTCGCCCAGCGCTTCCACCGCCATCTGCGTTCCCGGCCCGGCCACCCCTCCGCCGAACGGCCGGTGACCATCAACGTGTGGGAGGCCGTCTACTTCAACCACGACCTGCCCCCGCTCATCGAGCTGGCCGAGACCGCAGCGTCCATCGGGGTGGAGCGCTACGTCCTCGACGACGGCTGGTTCGGCTCCCGCCGTGACGACTTCTCGGGCCTGGGCGACTGGTGGGTCTCGGACGAGGCTTGGCCGGAGGGGCTGCACCCGCTGGTCGAGAAGGTGCACGAACTGGGTATGCAGTTCGGGTTGTGGTTCGAGCCCGAGATGATCAACCTCGACTCCGACACCGCCCGCGCCCACCCGGAATGGATCATGGGCACGGGCAGCCGCACGCCGGTGCCCTCGCGCCACCAACAGGTGATCAACCTCGGGATCCCCGAGTGCTACGCCTACGTCCGCGATGCGATGTCGAAGATCATTGACGAGTACCAGATCGACTACATCAAGTGGGATCACAACCGCGACCTCATCGACGCGGGCTCCCACCCTTCAGGTGCCGCGGGCGTCCACGTCCAGACGTCGGCCACCTACCGCCTGATGGCGGAGCTGAAGGCTGCCCATCCTGGGCTGGAGATCGAGTCATGCAGTTCCGGCGGCGCGCGGGTGGATCTCGGAGTACTGCAGCACACCGACCGGGTGTGGGTCTCCGACTGCATCGATCCGCACGAGCGGCAGATGATGATGCGTTGGACGACCCAGCTCATCCCGCCGGAGCTGATGGGTTCCCATATTGCCTCGGGCGTCTCCCACACGACGGGTCGCAGCCACGACCTGAACTTCCGCGCTGCCACGGCGCTGTTCGGCCACCTGGGCATCGAGTGGGACATCCGCCAGGCCACGGAGGCGGAGTTGGCCGAGTTGGCCGAGTGGATCGCCTACTACAAGGAGCACCGTGGGCTGCTACTGGGAGGAGACCTGGTGCGCCTCGACCTGGCTGACGAAACCCTCGTGGGGCACGGGGTCGTCTCGCCCGACCGGGAGCGGGGGCTGTTCTGCTTCGCATCGATCGAGCGCTCCCACGTCGCCCTCCCGGGTCGCGTGTGCTTCGCAGGCCTGGACTCCGAGCGCCGGTACCGGGTGACGCCGCAGACGACCGGCACGACCCCGTCCGGCCTCTACCCGCCGGAGTGGTGGGGTCTGGAGCCGGAGGTGGCCGACGGCCCCGAGCGGCTGGAGTTGATGGCCTCGGGCCACTACGTACCGCGGCTGGTCCCCTCTCAGGGAGCCACCGTCGGCGTGGAGATGTCCGGACGGCTCCTGCAGGAAGTGGGCCTCATGCACGCGCCGGTCAATCCTGACCATGCAGTGCTCTACTTGGTGGAGGCCGTTGACTAGGGGTTAGGCTGAGGCCAAGGGACCTTGAGCGGGGTGATGTTGAATGACCGAGAAGGCTGGGCGCAGCGTGACGCGCAACGACGTGGCCAAGCTCGCAGGCGTCAGCACGGCTGTGGTCAGCTACGTCGTCAACAACGGGCCCCGGCCGGTTGCGGAGGCGACTCGACAGAAGGTGCTCGACGCGATCCGGAAGCTGGACTACCAACCCAACGCGGCTGCCCGTTCACTCATCACAGGGCGCGCGGATGCTTTGGCGTTGGTCGTGCCGGACGTGGCCAACCCATACTTCGGGGCCCTAGCGCTCGAGGTGGAGTTCGCGGCGCGGGAGAGGGGGCAGACGCTCATCCTCGCGCAGGCTCCGGACAACCACCACGAGGTGATCGCGGAGTTGGGCGGCGGTGTCGTCGACGGCCTCATCTCCGCCGTGTGGCCGGATGAGAAGGTGCTGCGCGAGCTGGCCCGACGCCCCCTCCCGATGGTTCAGGTCAGCATCATGACACCCGAACTTCCCTTCCGCTGCCTGCAACCCGATTACCACGGCGGCTCGTACGAGGCGGTGCGCCACCTCATCGGCCACGGACACGAGCGGATCGCGCTGGTGACCGGCGCATCCGCCTCCGAGGCGCGCGGGCTCGGCTGGGCGAAGGCGCTGGCGGAAGCCGGACTGGTGGCTGGCCCCGTTGTGGAGCTCAGCTGGTCCCGGGAGGCTGGCTACGAAGGCGCCGGACGCCTCCTCAGGGAGCACCCAGACGTCACCGCCGCTTTCGTCGCCTCGGATAACCAGGCCATCGGCTTCCTCGCCGGGCTGCATCAGGCGGGCAAGCGGGTACCCCGGGACCTCGCCGTGGTTTCGTTCGACGGTTCTCCCGATGGGCGGTTCACCATTCCCCCGCTGACCAGCGTCCGAGTCCCCATCCGCCAACTCGCCCGCGACGCAGTAGCCCAGGTGCTGGACCCGAACGCCGAGAAGTTGGGCGTTGTCTACCCGTGCACGCTGGTGGTGCGCGAGTCCTGTGGCTGCTAGGGGCATCGATAGGGTGGCTGCCATGTCTCGCGCAGTCCTCTTCGACCTCGACGGCACCCTCACCGACACCGTCCCGCTCATCGCCGAGCACATCGCCGCCGCCCTCAACCGCGACGGCATCGAGTGCAGCCCGCGCGACGTCTACCCGCTGATCGGGCAGCCCATCGAGGTGGCGATGCACAAGCTGCACCTGTTCGACGACCTGGACCGCATGGGCCGCGTGATCGACGACTACCGCGACACCCTGAGCGTGGCAGTGGACGAGGCCGGGGAGGGGCTGGTGCTGCCCGGCGTCTTCGACATGCTGCACGCGCTGCGCGAGGCTGGCTACCGGATCGGCGTGGTGACGGCGAAGGGCACGAACTCCGCTGTGCACCTCCTCGGCCTCACCGGCCTCGGGGACCTGATCGACGCGCTCGTGACCACCGATGAGGTGGAGAACGGCAAGCCGGCCCCGGATTCGGCGCTGCTGGGCCTCGAGCGGCTGGGGGTCCAGGCCGAGGGCACCTGGTACGTCGGCGACGCCGCGAGCGACATGATCATGGCGCTCGCCGCCGGCATGCGCGCGATGGGCATCACCACCGGCGCGGCCACCCGCGAGGAGTTGCTCGCTGGCGGCGCTGAGATCGTTGTCGACCACGCCGCAGAGGTCCCCGCCCTCCTCAGCTGACCTCACCGGTCACGTGCCACCGGCTGACGAACCGGCTGAAAGTACGCTCGGCGGGGGCTCTGAGCGGGGCGGCGCGCTCAGAGGGTGCGGCGAGCGCATCACTGGCCGGCCCGTGGGGAGGCTCGCGATTCGAGGGGTCCAGGGCACAAAGAGAGCGGGCGACGGGAATCGAACCCGCGTGTTCAGCTTGGGAAGCTGACGCTCTACCATTGAGCTACGCCCGCGTTGCGAACCAAGATTAGCAGGCGCCCGCAGTACGCCCCCACCCCTCCCCAGTCTCGCTGCGGATGAGTACGCTGTAGTCGTGACAAACGCGCAATCCCAGCTCAAGCGGGACGAGCGCGCTATCACACGGTTGGCGATGGCCCACGACGCCTCCCACTTCCTCCTGACACCCGCCACCGTTGTCACTCCTGCGACGGTGCAGGACGTGGCGGACCTCATGGTCGAGGCCGCACACACGCGCTCGCCCATCACGTTCCGCTCCGGTGGCACCAGCCTGTGCGGACAGGCGGTGACCGACGGCATGCTCGTCGACACCCGCAGGAACTTCCGCGACATCGAAGTACTCGACGACGGCCTGCGCGTGCGCGCCGGCGCGGGCG
>DURG01000268.1 GCA_012837465.1 Propionibacterium sp.
CACGCATGCGCTGGGCCAGGCCCTCGACGATGTGCTTCTCCCGGTACTCGAACATCTGCACGTGCCAACCGCGGGCGCGCAACTGCTCGGATTCGGACTTGCGGTTCGCGGTGGCCACGAGGCGGTCGATGACCGAGCGCGCCGTCGTCCGCTCCAGGAAGCGGCCGCCGAGCAGCTTGGCCGTCTTCTGGGCGGTGCCGGCGAGGTCCATGTCGCCCCACGTGGCCTTGTAGTCCAGCAGGAGCGCCTTGGCGACCAGCTGCAACAGGACGGTGTTGTCGCCCTCGAACGTGGCGAAGATGTCGGCATCCTGACGGGCCAGCGTGATGCCGTTGTCCGACATGTAGCCGGCGCCGCCGCAGGCCTCGCGGCACTCCTGCAAGGTGTCGTTCGCCCACCGGGTGAGGACGGACTTCATGCCCGCAGCGCGGGTCTCGAGCTCGCGCGCGGCCTGCGGATCCGAGCCGTCGGCGTCGAGGATGCGCTGCAGCTGCAGGGCGATCTCGTTCTGCGCGAAGCCGTACGCGTAGGCGCGGGCGACATTCGGCAGGAGACGGCGCTGGTGCTGCAGGTAATCGATCAGGAGAATCTCGTCGCCCAGGCCGGGCTGGCGGAACTGGCGACGCTGGTTGGCGTAGCGCACCGCGATGCTCAGGGCCTTGCGGCTGGCCGAGGCGGCCCCGCCGCCGACGCAGATGCGGCCGCGCACCAGCGTGCCGAGCATGGTGAAGAAGCGGGCGTTGATCGACTCGATCTTCGAGTGGTACTTGCCGTCCTCGCCGACGCCGCCGTACTTGTCGAGCAGCATGTCGCGGGGTACGCGGACGTGCTCGAACAAGATGGTGCCGTTGTCGACGCCCAGCAGGCCGCCCTTGTGGCCGTGGTCACCGATGGTCACGCCCGGCATGGGCTTGCCGGCCTCGTCGCGGATGGGGACGAGCGCGACGTGCACGCCGTGGTGCTCGCCGTCGACCCACAGCTGGCCGAACACGGCGGCCATGCGGCCGTCGCGGGCGGCGTTGCCGATGTAGGCCTTCGCCGCCGTCGGGCTGGGGGAGTGGACGACGAACTCCTCGGAGTCGCCGTCCCAGGTGATGGAGGTCTCGATGGACTGCACGTCGGAGCCGTGGCCGAGCTCGGTCATGGCGAAGCAGCCGGGCAGCGACACGTCGATGGCGCCGGGGAGGTACTTCTCGTGGTGCTTCTGGGTGCCGAGGTTGGTGATCGCGCCGCCGAACAGGCCGTGCTGCACGCCGGACTTGATGGTCAGCGAGAGGTCGCCCATGGCCATCATCTCGAAGTTGGCGACGGATTCGGCCGACGTGCCGGTGCCGCCCTGGGCCTCGGGGAAGCCGGCGGTCACGAACTCGTTGCGGGTGAGGCGCTTGATGCGATCCAGCGTCCACACGCGGGCCTCCTCGAGGCTCATGTCGGTGTGGCGGACGATGTCGTCGGCCTTCACCTCGTTGCGCCAGCGCTGCTTGAGGTCGTGGAACGGGCCGTCAAGTGCGCGACGCAGGCCCTCGCCAGTGGGGGTGATGGTCATTGGTTACTCCTTGTTTTCTTTCTGTGCCTCGAATGCGGGGGCGAAGAACTGGTGGATGTAGGCGACGACGTCGGCGCGCGGGCGGCGCAGGTTGGTGACGATCCACCGGTCGGCGACCGCCCAGATGTAGCCGACGGCGCCGTGCGCCCAGATGTTGGCCGGGTCGTCGTCGAGCCCCTCCCTCTGCAGCCAGGCCTTCATGGCCTCGGCCACGCGGTCTCCGATGCGGGTGGTGATGGAGCCGACGGGATCCGACGTGGGCGTGTCACCCGTCGGGCGCGAGGTGACGAACAGGTAGAGGTTGCGATCCCGCTCCACGACGGCGAGGTAGGCGTCGGCCACCATCGTGACCAGTTCCGCCGGGTCGAGCTTCTCGGCCTCGTCGAGGGGGAGCTTGCGCAGGATGAAGTCGTGCACCGAGTCGACGACGGCCTGGTAGAGGCCGGCCTTGTCGCCGAAGTGCCGGTACAGGACGGTCTTGGACGTCTCCGCGGCGGCGGCGATCTCGTCCATGCCGACGCCCGGGCCGTGCTGCCGGATGGCCTTCACGGCGCCTTCGACAAGCTCGCGCCTGCGCTGGGTGTTGTGCTCCTCCCAGCGCGCCGCGCGGCCGTCAACGACCTGGTCCACCTTGTTCATGTAACTCAAGGTACCCGAAACTTCGCGTACCTGCTACCCTCGGTTACAGATAATCTTTCCGCACCCGGAGGAACAACACTCATGAACCCACGCAACGCAGTGGTGGTCGGTGGCAACCGCACGCCCTTCGTCAAGGCCGGCGGCAAGTACGCCATGGCCTCCGCCCAAGACCTGCTGACCGCAGCGCTCGACGGGCTCATCGCCCGCTTCGGCCTGGCCGGGCAGCAGGTCGACGAGGTGGTCGCCGGCGCCGTCCTCAAGCACACCCGCGACTTCAACCTCACCCGTGAGGCCGTGCTCGGCTCGTCGCTGTCCAACCACACCCCCGCGTGCGACCTGCAGCAGGCCTGCGGCACCGGCCTCGAGGCCGTCGTCTACGTCGCCAACAAGATCAAGCTCGGCCAGGCCGACGTCGGCATCGCCGGCGGCGTCGACTCCGCATCGGACGCCCCCATCGTCGTCACCGAGCCCCTGCGCAAGGCGCTGCTGGCGCTGAGTCGCGCACGTTCGCTGCCCCAGAAGCTCAGCGCCCTGGGCAAGATCCGCCCGGCCGACCTCATGCCGGTGCCCCCGGCGGTCGTCGAGCCGCGCACGGGCCTGAGCATGGGCGAATCGCAGGCGATGACCACCAAGAAGTGGGCCGTCACCCGCGAGGAGCAGGACCAGCTGGCCTACGAGTCCCACCAGAAGCTGGCCAAGGCCTGGGACGAGGGCTTCTTCGACGACCTCGTCACCCCCTACCTCAAGGTGGCCAAGGACGGCATCCTGCGCCCCGAGACCACGATGGAGGCGCTCGGCAAGCTGCGCACCGTCTTCGGCAAGGACGACCCCACCATGACCGCGGGCAACTCCACCGCCCTCTCCGACGGCGCCGCCCTGGTGCTGCTCGCAGAAGAGGAGCACGCCCGCGCCAAGGGCTGGCCGGTGCTGGCCAAGGTCATCGACGCGCAGGTCGCCGCCTCGGATTACGTGACGGGCTCCGAGGACCTCCTCATGGCCCCAGCGCGCGCCATCCCCGAGCTCCTCAAGCGCAACAACCTGTCGCTGCAGGACTTCGACTACTACGAGTTCCACGAGGCCTTCGCCTCCACCGTGCTCGCCACCCTCAAGTCGCTGGAAGGGCAGGGCCTGAGCGCCGTGGACCGCGACAAGGTCAACGTCAAGGGCTCGTCCCTTGCCGCCGGCCACCCGTTCGCCGCCACCGGCGGCCGCATCGTCGCCTCGCTGGCGAAGATGCTCGCCGACAAGGGCCCGGGTTCCCGCGGCCTCATCTCGATCTGTGCAGCCGGCGGCCAGGGCGTCGTCGCCATCCTGGAGGCCTGAGCATGAACGCACTCGAAATGATCTACGGCACCCCCGCCGGCAAGTTCGTCGCCAAGAAGATGGGGCTCAACGAGCCCCCGAAGTTGCGCCGCGGCCGCACCATGCCCACCGGGCCGGTCGTGCTCGGTGAGCTCGACGGCGGCGGCATCGCCCGCGAGACCCTCTCACTGCTGGGCATCACCCCCGGCCAGCCCCTGCTCGACGTGGCCGACAACCGCACCAAGGACGAGAAGGGTCGCGCCCAGCCGCCGCGCTACCAGCAGAAGCCGGGCGCCATCGTGATCGACGCCACCGGCGTGCGCGAGATCACCCAGCTCGAGGGCATCCGCCAACTGTTGCGCCCCATCATGCGCGGGCTCGAGCCGTCGGGCCGCGTGATCCTGCTGGCCACCGACGCCTCCGAGGTCGAGGGCCTCGAGGCCAAGGCCGTGGCCCAGGGGATCGACGGCATCAACCGCACCGTCGGCAAGGAACTGCGCGCCGGCTCCACGTCGAACCTCGTGTTCGTCAAGGGCGGCGCCACTGCGCAGGATCTGGCGTCGACGATGAGCTTCCTCCTCGAGGGGCGCTCGGCGTTCGTCTCTGGCCAGGCGTGGCGCGTCGGCCCCGCGAAGGTCCAGCACGAGGTGAGCCCGCGCCCCTTCGAGGGGAAGGTCGTCGTCGTGACGGGTGCCGCCCGTGGCATCGGCGCGGCGATCGCCCGCACGTTCGCCCGTGACGGGGCCGAGGTCGTCGCCGTCGACATCCCGCAGGCCGGCGACGCGCTGGCGAAGGTCGCCAACGAGATCAAGGGCTCCGCGCTCCAGCTCGACATCACCGCCGAGGACGCGGGCGAGAAGATCGCGAAGCACGTGGCGCGCGTACTTGGTGCCGAGAAGAAGATCTGGGCCATCGTCCACAACGCCGGCATCACCCGAGACCGGATGCTGGCCAACCTCGACGAGAAGCTGTGGGGCTCCGTCCTCGACGTGAACCTCGCCGCCGAGATGCGGATCAACGACTACCTGCTGAACAACGACGTGCCCGGCGGCCTCGCCGACGAGGCGCGCATCGTCGGCATCGCGTCGACCTCCGGCGTCGCGGGCAACAAGGGCCAGACCAACTACGCCGCCTCCAAGGCCGGCGTCATGGGCCTGGTGTGGGCCATGCGCGACGAGCTCGCCGACCAGCCCATCACCACCAACGCGGTGGCCCCCGGCTTCATCGAGACCGAGATGACCGGCGCCATCCCGTTCCTGCAGCGCGAGATCTTCCGCCGGACGAACTCGCTCAGCCAGGGCGGCAACCCCGTCGACGTGGCCGAGACGCTCGCCTACCTGTGTGATCCCGCCTCCGGTGGGGTCGACGGGCAGGTCATCCGCGTGTGCGGCCAGAACCTCGTGGGGGCATGATGGCCCGCGATGTCGTTGAGTTGAAGGAACTGCCCGACGTCAGCAAGGTGCTGGTCAAGGCGCTCACCGGGGCCGTCACCAAGAAGGGGCGCAGGGCCGAGCTGCCCAACCGCTCCTACCTGATGACCAGCCATGAGCAGGATGTCGCCCGGCTGGCCGAGTACTGCCGGGTCACCGGCTTCACGTTGCGCGACGAGGTGCCCGCCACCTGGCTGCACGTGCAGACCTTCCCGATGCAGGCCGCGCTGATGGCCGAAGACGCCTTCCCGTTCTCGCTGGCCGGCCTCGTGCACGTCACCAACACCATGACGCTCCACCGCCCCGTGAAGGTGGGGGAGAAGCTGCGCATGCTCGTGCGGGCGGAGAACCTCCAGCCCCACGCCAAGGGCGGCACGTTCGACATGGTGGGCGAGATCCATGCGGGCGACGAGCTCGTGTGGAGCGGCTCGTCGAACTACCTGGCCAGCGGCGCGAAGGTCGCGGGCGAGCCCGGCGAGCCGGTGCGGCTGCAGGCCCCCGAGGTGGCGCCGTCGCAGCAGTGGCGCCTGCCGCCCGACCTGGGCCGCCAGTACGCGAAGGTGAGCGGGGATTCGAACCCCATCCACCTCTACCCGCTGACCGCGAAGGTGTTCGGCTTCCCCCGCCCGATCATCCACGGCATGTGGACCCACGCGAAGGCGCTGTCGTCGCTGGGTGCGCTGCCGGAGGCCTACGAGGTGAAGGTGCAGTTCGCCAAGCCGATCCTGCTGCCCGGCAAGGTGGGCTTCGCCGCCGCCGAGGGGCAGGACGGTGGGTGGGGGTTCGCCGTCGTGAACAAGGCCGGCAAGCCGCACCTGGTCGGCGAGCTGGGCCCCGCGGCCAGCTGAGCACCTCCGGTCCGCCTGGGGCTACGGGTCGTGGGGCATATCATGATCACAGGGCGCGACGGGAGGACGGGCATGAGTAGCCAGGCTGGCGTTGCTGGCCGGCCCAGCATCTACGACGTTGCTGCGCAGGCCGGAGTCTCGCACACGACGGTGTCGCGGGTCCTGAACGGGCACCCCAACATCCGGGAGGCCACGCGCCGCCGAGTGCAGGTGGCCATCGACGACCTCGGCTTCACCCGCAGCTCGATCGCGCGGGCGCTGAAGACCAACCGCACGATGCGCATCGGCGCCTTCGTCGATTCGCCCTCCGAATACGGCCCCAACGCGACGCTGCGCGAGGTGGAGAGAGCCGCGCGCCGGCACGGCTACGCGGTCACCGCGTACTCGGCCGCCGGGGACGACAGCGGCCACGTCGACGCAGGGCTGGCGGAGTTCCGCACGCAGGGGGTGGACGCGCTGTGCGTGATCGCGCCGCGGTCCTCCTCCCTGGACCGTCTCCGTGAGGGCTCCGTCGAGGTGCCAATGCTGGTGGTCAAGGAAGAACCGGACGCCGGCCTCCGCACCGCCTCCGTGGATCAACGGGCCGGGGCGTCGATGGCGGTGGCCCACCTCCTGGAGCTGGGCCACCGCAACATCCTCCATCTGGCCGGTCCCCTGGACTGGTTCGACGCACGCGCCCGTGCCGAGGCGTGGCGGGCGGCGTTGGTGGAGGCGGGGTTGCCTGTCCCGGAGCCGGCCAAGGGCGACTGGTCCTCGGACGCTGGCTACGCCTTCGGAAGCACTGTTGAGCTCGGTGACGCAACCGCCATCTTCGCGGCGAACGACCAGATGGCGCTCGGCATGATCCATGGCTTCATGGAGCGAGGCATCAAAGTCCCCGAGGACGTGAGCGTCGTCGGGTTCGACGACATGCCTGACGCGCGCCACTTCCTCCCGCCGCTGACCACCGTGCGGCAGGACTTCGCGGCGCTGGGGCGCCTCGTCATCGGTGAACTCCTCGCGGCGATCGAGGGCCGCGCCGTCGAGGACAGGGAGTTGATCGAGCCGGAGCTGCGGGTCAGGTCGTCGACCGCACGCCCGCGCGCGGTAACGAAGAGGTAACAGCAAGACGATTTCCATAGCGCGACCGCCGCCGATCGGGCATCATTGTTCTCGGTAACAACGCCCATCCCGGGCGACCTGCCGGCTCGAGGAGGAGATCATGGCATTTGCCAAGGGCGCTCGCGCTCTCATCAGTTTCTTTGCTGCGGGGGCGTTGGCCCTCACCATGGCCGGGTGCGCGGGTGACGCAGATCCCGAGCCCACCGAGGGCGCCACCACCGGGGCTGCGACCGATCCCACCACCGATCCCGCCACTGAGGCCGGCGGCGACGTCATCACCGTCGGCTACGTGGCCGTCGGCCCCGAAGGCGGCTGGCGCGATGCGCACGAGAAGGCCATCCGCGACGCGTTCGGTGAGGACGACAGCTTCGACCTCAAGTACGCTCCGGCGTCGAGCCCGACCGACCAGAACTCGCAGATCAACGCCTTCAACACCTTCGTCAACGACGAGGTGGACGCGATCCTGCTCACCGCCACCGAGGCCTCCGGCTGGGGCGATTCCCTCGCGCTGGCCCAAGAGGCCGAGATCCCGGTGATCCTGCTCGACCGCGGCGTCGAAGGCAACGAGGACCTCTACGTCACCCGCATCGCTCCCGACAACGTCGAGGTCGCGGCGCAGGTCGGCGAATGGGCGCTGACGGCCTTCCCCGACGGGGCCAACTACTACGTGCTCGAAGGCGTGCCCGGCCTGTCCGTCGTCAACGAGCGCAACGAGGGCTTCGAAGGCGCCATCGCCGGCGCTGAGGGCTGGAACAAGGTGGGCGCCCAAACGGCCAACTGGAGCGCCGATGAAGGCAAGTCGGTCACCGAGACCGTGCTGCGCGCCAACAACAACGACATCCAGTTCATCTTCGCCCAGAACGACGAGATGGGCATCGGCGCGGCGCAGGCCGTGAAGGATGCGGGCCTTACCCCTGGCGACGACGTGAAGATCGCCACCATCGACGGCACGTCGGGCGCGCTGGAATCGTTGGCCGCTGGCGACCTGAGCTTCGTGGCCCAGTACAACCCGTTCTTCGGTGACCTGGCCATCGACGCGGTGAACAAGGCGCTCGCGGGCGAGTCGGTCGAGAAGACCATCATCGTTCCGGGCGAGGCCTTCGATTCCGCCGAAGCCGGCCAGAAGGCCCTGGACGACGGCATGGGCTTCTAGGCTCAGGCCACAGAAGCTCCACAAACGTGTGGGGCCGCCGATGATCCGGCGGCCCCACACTCACACGAGAGGTGCGTGCACGATGACCGAGCCCGTCGTCGAGGTCCAGCGGGTGTCCATCACGTTTCCAGGCGTCAAGGCGCTGGATGATGTGAGCTTCCGGCTGCTTCCGGGTGAGGTGCACACTCTGATGGGGGAGAACGGGGCCGGCAAGTCCACGCTCATCAAGGCACTCACGGGCGTCTACCAGATTGACTCCGGCAAGATCCTGGTAGGCGGGGTTGAGCGGCACCTCACCGGCACGGCCTCGGCCCAGGCGGCTGGTATCTCCACCGTCTACCAAGAGGTCAACCTCTGTGCCAACCTGAGCATCGGCGAGAACGTCATGCTGGGTCACGAGGTGAAGGGCGCCGCGGGCATCAACTGGCGCAAGACGCACGACGAGGCCCGCAGGGCGCTGTCCCGGCTGGGTCTGGGGCACCTCGACCCGCGGGCGCCCCTGTCTTCGATCTCGATCGCCCTGCAACAACTGGTGGCGATCTCGCGGGCGATGGCCACCGATTCCACCGTGCTCATCCTCGATGAGCCCACCTCCAGCCTCGACGCCAATGAGGTCGAGGTGCTGTTCACCGTGATCCGCCACCTGCGCGATCAGGGCGTCGCCATCCTGTTCGTCTC
>DURG01000269.1 GCA_012837465.1 Propionibacterium sp.
GGCGGACGCTGTCCACGGGCCCGGCGGAAGTTCGACCCGCTGTGGAGCGGGGAAGATGCGACACGGGCACGCCTTGCCTCATTGTCACATCTGGCCCGCGCGGTTGGCCGCAAGTTGACGGAAAAGACCACTGCGTTGCCGCGATACGGTTGGTGGGTGAGCAACTACGGGCGCATGGCCTGGATCGTCTGGGGAGTGGGCCTGCTGGCCTACGCCGTGGCCGTCATGCACCGCACCGCGCTGGGCGCCGCAGGATTGGAGGCCGCGCAACACTTCGGCACCACGCCCGGCATCATCTCCACGTTCGTGGTGATGCAGCTGGCGGTCTACGCGCTGGCCCAGGTCCCCGTCGGGCTGCTGCTCGACCGCTACGGCTCGCGCGTCATGCTCAGCTCCGGCGTCCTGATCATCATCGCCGGCCAGGTGGTGTTGGCGCTGGCCACGGAACTGCCGTTGGCCTACGTCGCCCGCATCCTGTTGGGCATCGGCGACGCCTGCATCTTCAACGCCGTCCTGCGGCTGCTGCCCCGATGGTTCGATCCGCGCCGCGTGCCCATCCTCACCCAGGTCACGGGCATGATCGCGGGCTTCGGCCAGATCGCGTCGGTGGCGCTGGTGCTGCCGCTCATCCAGGGCCTGGGCTGGCGCACCGGCCTCCTCATCGTCTCGGGCGCGTCGCTGCTGGCGGTGGTCGCGGTGCTCGGCTGGGTGCGCAACGCCCCGCCCGGCGAGGCCGCCGACACCGTCGCCGAGCCGCTGCGCGCCATCCCACGCACCATCGTCGGCGTGACTCGCCACCCCGCCACCCAGCTCGGCTTCTGGGTGCACTTCACCTCCGGCTTCTCGATGAACGCCTTCCTGTTCATGTGGGGCATGCCCTACCTGATCGTGGGGCAGGGGCTCACCCAGTTGGAGGCCTCCGGCCTCTTCACCACCTTGTCGGTGGCGGCGATGTTCGCCGGCCCGGTGATCGGTGCCCTGACCGGACGGCACCCGTTGCGACGCAGCACGTTGGCGCTCATCGTGATCTGGAGCCTCATCGTGGTCTGGGCAGCCGTGCTGCTGTGGCCGGGAAGGGCGCCCGGCGTGCTGCTCTTCCTGCTGGTGATCGTGCTGGCCGTGGGCGGCCCCGGCACGGGGATCGGCTTCGACTTCCCGCGCACCTCGCTGCCTGCCACCCGACTGGGCGCCGCCAACGGGATCGTCATCACCGGCGCCTTCTCCGGCGGCACGCTGCTGATCCTCGTGATGGGCATCTTCCTCGACGCCATCGCCGGCGGGGGCGCCTACACCCCGGACCATCTGCGCCTGGCGTGGGCGTTGCAGGCGCCGTTCTTCGCCGTCGGCATCGCGGGCATCCTGTTGAGCCGCCGGAAGCTGCGCCTCCTCATGGCGGAGCAGGGCGTGCTCGTGCCCACCTGGCGCGAGGTGCTCGCCCGCTACCGTCGCCGTCGTTAACTGAAGGGTTGTGTACCGAAGTCGGTTCACAACCCTTCAGCTAGTGGCGTCAGAAGAGGCCCTCGGGCTGGGGCGGGGGAGCGTGCGACGGGTCGACGTCATTGAACAGCTTCGACACC
>DURG01000270.1 GCA_012837465.1 Propionibacterium sp.
CAGGTGGCCGTCGTGCACCGCCGTCTCCCAGATGGAGCCGGAGAGTTCCTCGGCGGTCTCGCCGAGCAGCACGATGGCGTCGCCCGTGTGCGCGAAGGCGGCGGGGATGCGGGTGGCCACGTCGTCGATCACGCCCAGCACACCGACGGTGGGCGTGGGCAGGATGGGCACGTCCGCCGTCTGGTTGTAGAGCGACACGTTGCCGCCGGTGACCGGGACGCCCAGCTCACGGCAGCCGTCGACCAGGCCGAGCACGGCCTCGGAGAACGACCACATCACCTCCGGGTCCTCAGGGGATCCGAAGTTGAGGCAGTCGGTGATGGCGACGGGCTCGGCGCCGGTGACGGCGACGTTGCGGTAGGCCTCGGCCAGCGAGTGCTGCGCACCGAGGTAGGGGTTGAGGTAGGTGAACCGCGAGTTCGCGTCCAGCGAGAGCGCGATGCCCAGGCCGGTCTCCTCGTCGATGCGCAGCATGCCGGAGTTCTCCGGCTGCGCGAGCACGGTGTTGCCGCGCACGTAGCGGTCGTACTGCTGGGTCACCCATGTCTTGTCGGCCACGTTGCCGTGCGAGAGCACCTTGAGCAGTGCGGCCCTGAGGCCCTCGGGGCTGTTGTCGCGGTGGAGGCCCTCCGCGCCGTCGGCCTGCACGTCGTCGAGCCAGCCCGGCCGGTGGTACGGACGGTGGTAGACGGGGCCGTCGTGGGCGACCGTCTTCGGGTCCACGTCGACGATGGTCTCGCCGTCCCACTGGATGATGAGGCGGTCGCCGTCGATGACCTCGCCAACCACCGTGGCCTGCACGTCCCACTTGCGGCAGATCTCCAGGAAGCGCTCGACGTCGGCGGGCTCCACCACCGCCATCATGCGCTCCTGCGACTCGCTCATGAGGATCTCCTCCGGCGCGAGGTTGGGGTCGCGCAGGGGCACGAGGTTGAGGTTGACGAACATGCCGCCGTCGCCGGCCGACGCGAGCTCGGAGGTGGCACACGAGATGCCGGCGGCGCCGAAATCCTGGATGCCGCTGATGATGCCCGCCTGGAACAGTTCGAGGGTGCACTCGATGAGGAGCTTCTCCATGAAGGGGTCGCCCACCTGCACGCTGGGGCGCTTGGCGGGGCCGTCCTCGTCGAAGGTCTCGGACGCGAGGATGGAGGCGCCGCCGATGCCGTCGCCGCCGGTGGCCGCACCGAACAGGATCACCTGGTTGCCGACGCCCGACGCGTGGGCGAGGTGGAGGTCGTCGTGGCGCAGCACGCCGACGCACAGGGCGTTGACGAGCGGGTTGCCGAGGTAGGTCTTGTCGAACTGCACCTCGCCGCCGATGTTCGGCAGTCCAAGGCAGTTGCCGTACCCGCCGACCCCAGACACGACTCCGGGCAGCACCCGCTTCGTGTCATCTGCGTCAAGCGGGCCGAAACGCAGCGAGTCCATGACGCCGATGGGGCGCGCGCCCATGGCGAGGATGTCGCGCACGATGCCGCCGACGCCGGTGGCCGCACCCTGGTAGGGCTCGACGAACGACGGGTGGTTGTGGGATTCGGCCTTGAAGGTCACGGCGTAGCCCTGGCCGATGTCGACGACGCCGGCGTTCTCGCCGATCCCGGCCAGCAGCGGCCCCCGCGGCGTCTCCTGCGAGAGCGCGCCGAACTTCTTCAGGTGCACCTTCGAGGACTTGTAGGAGCAGTGCTCGGACCACATGACCGAGTACATGGCAAGTTCCGCGGAGGTCGGGCGGCGGCCCAGGATCTCGCGGATCATCTGGTACTCGTCATCCTTGACGCCGAGCGCTGCGTACGGCTGCTCGACGTGCGGGGTCTCGAAGGCTTGGGCAACGGTGTCTACCACGCCGCACAATCTACCGTGCACGGGCCCACCAGCGGTTGCGCCGACCAACCTCCACCCTTCTCACCCCTTTGGGTGAAAGCATGTGTCGATTCTGAGAACAGCCTTCACAAGCGCACGATGTTTCGCAATGATGGCCAATTCCGACACGACGAAGCCGTCGTGAAGTCACACACGAGGAGAGTTTGATGACTCAACCCCCTGTTGCGCGCTTCGCGCGTGCCTTCGGTGTGGGGCTGGCCTCCGCTGCTCTGGTGTTCGGTGCCGCTGGCACCGCCTCCGCAGCTCCCGGCCTGCCCGAACCGATTGCCGCAGCGCCAAGTACCCCCACCCCCTCCATCGAGGAGCAACTCGCCCAACTGGACGGCACCGCCGTTCCCGACCGCTGGTTCGTCGAAGTAGGCGGCGCTTCCGAGATCCAGGGCGGTTCCGCCCGGAGCGCGAAGCAGGCCCAGGACAAGGTCGTCAAGGCCGCGAAGGCCGAGGGCATCGCGCTGTCCAACGCCAAGAACTACTCCAAGGGCTGGAACGGCATGGCCGTGACCGCCAGCGCCGACGATGCCTCCAAGCTCGCGACGCTTTCCGGCGTCACCGGCGTCTACGCCGTCGCGCAGGTCTCGCAACCAGCTGAGAAGCTCAACATCAAGCCCATGATCGACGAGGCCCGGAAGATGACCGGCGCCGACGTGGCCAACGAGGAACTCGACTTCACGGGTGCGGGTGTCAAGGTCGGCATCATCGACTCCGGCATCGACTACAACCACCCCGATCTGGGCGGCTCCGGCGTCAACGACGAGAAGGCCGACTTCCCGAACGAGCGCGTCGTCGCCGGCCACGACTACGTGGGCGACGCCTACGACGCCTCCAGCGACGACCCCGCGATCAACACGCCCATGCCTGACGCCTGGCCGGATGACTGTGGTGGCCACGGCACCCACGTCGCCGGCATCGTCGGGGCCGACGGCACCGTCACCGGCGTTGCCCCCGACGTCGAGTTCGGTGCCTACCGCATCTTCGGCTGCAACGGATCCTCTGACTCCGAGGTCATCATGGCGGCCATGGAGGATGCCTACGCCGACGGCATGGACATCATCAACATGAGCCTCGGCGCCCCGCTGCAGACCTGGCCCAGCTACCCCACCGCCCAGCTCGCCGACCGCCTGGTCGATGCCGGCATGGTCGTCGTGGTCTCGCAGGGCAACGAGGGCGCCACGGGCACCTTCACCGGCGGCGCCCCGGGCGTCGCGCACAACGTGATCACCGTCGGCTCCGTGGACAACGCCGAGTTCATGGCCGACTACGTCGCCACCACCGCCGGCAACGAGATCTCCTA
>DURG01000271.1 GCA_012837465.1 Propionibacterium sp.
GGACGAACACGCCGTCGACGGCGCGGGCCCCTGAGCCGGTGCCGCCGTCGTTGGATGAGGCATGGAAACAATCACCCAGCGACGCATCACGGCCGTCGCCCTCGCACTCTTCGCCGTGGCGTCCTTCGCCTTCGTGCTGCTGGCCCCGGAACTGCCAGACAACCGGGCCGAGTGGCCAGCTGCCACCGCCCAAGCTCCCCTCCGGTCAGCCCTGAGCGTGCACCTGTTCATCTGGTCCCAGCCCGCCTTCGCGGTGGGCGCCGTCGGGCTCGCGGCCTGGCTGCGACCTCACTCCCCCAAACTGGCCACCATCGGCGGCGCCTTCGGCTTCCTGGCCGCCTTCATGCACATCGTGCCCGGCTCCTGGTCCCTGACCCAGGTGTCCATGGGAGCACATCCGGAGCACTACGCCGTCTACGGGCAGCTCATCGAGGCGCAGGAGGCTTCGCCGCACATGCTGCCGTACTTCATGCTCGGCCTCGGCATGGTGGTGTCCGTCATCCTCTTGGGCATCGCCCACTTCCGCTCGAGGCTGCCGATGCGCTGGGCCGGGCCGGTGCTGTGGGCGTGGGTGGTGGTCGAGTTCCTCGGCACCGGCCTGTTCGCGTGGGCCCCTGCCCTCTCCGGCGCGCTGCTCGTCCTCGGCGTGGGCGGGTTGATCGCAGGGCTCGTGCGCGAGCCGGCCCGGCAGCCGGCATTCGTCAGCGCCCAGCCCGCGGCCGAGATGAACTGATGTGCCCACCCCATTGAGTTCTGAGTTCCCCCGCCTGGTTTGCTGCACCGCACTAGCGTGGGGGTGTCCTGACCACCATGGAACATGGAGGTACTCATGACCAAACTTGCCATCATCTACTACTCCGCCACCGGCCACGGCACCAAGATGGCCGAGCACGTCGAGAAGTTCGCGAAGGCTGCGGGCGCCGAGGTGCGCGTGCGCCACGTCGCCGAGCAGGTGGACCCCTCGGTGTTCAAGGACAACCCGGCGTGGAGCGCCAACTACGAGGCGACGAAGGACCTGCCCGCCGCCACCGGCGACGACATCGTGTGGGCCGACGCCGTCATCTTCGGCTCCCCCACCCGCTACTCGAGCGTCACCGGCTCGTTCCAGCAGTTCATCGACACCCTCGGCGGACTGTGGGCCGAAGGCAAGCTCGCGAACAAGGCCTACGCGGCGTTCACCTCGTCCCAGACCGCCCACGGCGGCCAGGAGACCACGCTGCTCAACATCTACCGCATGGTGATGCACTTCGGTGGCGTCATCGTCTCCCCCGGCTACACCGACGGGCTCAAGTTCGTCGACGGCAACCCCTACGGCGTCTCGCACGTGACGGGCCCGGAGAACCAGAACGAACTGGAGCAGGCCACCATCGACGCGTTGGAGCACATGACCAAGCGCATCATCGAGATCGGCGGCAAGCTCGCCGGCTGACCCCATCCAGCGAGGAAATCGGCCCTCACCGCGCGCGGTGGGGGCCGATTGCGTGACTCAGCCTGGACCCACCGGTGAGCGCCATAGCGAGCGGCACTAGACAGGTGCAATGGCAACTCGTGAACTCGAGGGCATACTGGCGCGTCTGTTGAGCGGGCACGAGGAACCCAGTGCGCTGGATCGGGACGCGTAGTAGGTGCCGATCGGTGGATCCAGGCTCAGGCACCGTCGTCGGGGCCGGCTTCCGGCGGCTCGCCCGGGCCCTTGGATAGGATGGTGGGCGTGCGGCGGCGTTGCCGTACGGGAGGAGTGTGGGAATCCATGGCGGCACAGGTGCCAACCCGCCTGCCGTCGAAGACCCGCGTGCAGAAGGTCGGCCTGGCCATCGCCATCGTCGCCCTCATCGGCTGCCTCTTCATCCAGGTCCCCGGGCTCGAACCCGTGGGCGTGCGCATGCTGGGCATCTTCGTCGCCGCGATCGCGCTGTGGGTCACCGAGGCCATCCCGCTGGCAGCCACCGGCGTGGGCATCATCCTCTTCCAGGTGCTGCTGATCTCCTCCGACGCGGTGCTGCCCGTGCCCGAGACAGCCGAGACGTCGGCGTCGTTCTTCGCGAACCTGGCCAACCCCGTGATCATCCTGTTCATGGGCGGCTTCATGATCGCCGATGGAGCGGCGAAGTACGGCCTCGACAAGAACCTCGCGGCGGTCATGCTCAAGCCCTTCAGGGGCTCGGCCCGGCTGGCGATGCTCGGCCTGATGCTGATCACCGCGTTGCTGTCCCAGTTCATGTCGAACACCGCCACGACGGCGTCGATGTTCGCCGTGGTCATCCCCATCCTCGCCTCGATCAGGGATCCCAAGATGCGCACCGGCTTCGCGCTGGCGATCCCCGTGGCCGCCAACGTCTCCGGGGTCGGCACACCGGTGTCCACGCCGCCCAATGCCATCGCGGTGGGCATGCTCGCCCAGAATGGCATTCGCATCACGTTCCTGGACTGGGCGCTGATGGCGCTGCCGTTCATCATCGTGATGCTGATGATGGCGTGGCTGCTCCTGGTGGCCCTGTTCGTGCCCAAGGGCGTGCCCATGGAGTTGAACCTCAAGGCGGATTTCAACCGCAGCCCCGCCGCCATCGTCTTCTACCTGCTCGCCGGCGGCACCATCCTGCTGTGGATGAGTGAACCGCTGCACGGCATCAATTCGTCGATCGTCGGGTTCATCCCGGTGGTGGGCATGCTCGCCACCGGCGTGATGACCGGGCGCGACGTCAAGCAACTGTCCTGGCCGGTTCTCTGGCTCGTCGCCGGCGGCATCGCGCTTGGCTCAGGGGTGCGCGCCACCGGGCTGGACGCCTGGCTGCTGGGCGGCATCGACTGGGGCTCGATGAGCGCCGTGGTCTTCCTCGTCGCGGTGGCCCTCGTGGCCGTGGTGATGGGCACCTTCATCTCCAACTCCGCCACCGCGAACCTCATCATCCCGCTGGTGCTGGGCCCCAGCATCATGGTGGCCACCGATGATGTCACCCTCGCCGTCGTCGCGGCGCTCGCCTGCTCGCTCGGCTTCGCCCTGCCCATCTCGACGCCCCCCAACGCCATCGCGTACGCCACCGGCCACATCCCGCAGCGTTCGCTCATGCTGGTCGGCGCCATCCTGGGCATCGTCGGCGCGATCTTCCTCGCCCTGGCGCTGCCTCCCCTGTGGGCGTGGATGGGGCTGACGTGACCACCCCGTACGTGCTGATCCTCGGCTCCCAGGGCCGGGCGGCGAAGATCGCGAACGAGCTGACGGCCAACGGCTTGGACGAGCTGGTCCGAATCGTCAGCGAACCCACCGTCCAGGAGGCCCTGGCCGCTGACCACTCCCCCGTCGCCCTGGTGATCCTCGACTGCCGCGACGCGCCGCTCGACGAGGTCATCGCCCCGCTGCGCGAGGATCCGCGATACGAGAACGCCCGGATCCTCAGCATGGTCGGCAACGACGGCGTGGTCGGTGCTGAGACCTCGCTGGACCGTGGCTGGGTGGCGGCCTTCATCGGCCTCCCGATGACCCACGGGCTGCTCGCCCGGCACTGCCGGGACCAGCTCACCCGCTGGATGGCCCGGCACGGGCCCGACGCCGACGACCCGGAACTGCGGCCCAGGGTGCACCCGGAGAGCGACCTCCTCCGGGATTTCGAATCCAGCGAGGCCACGCGGATCCATGAGCTGATGACCGTGATCGAGCGGGCCCTCGGCCCCCGCCCCCGCCTGCGGCTCCCCGCCGGGGTACGGCTGACACGCCAGGACGTGCCGATCGACGGGGTCTACATCGTGCTCGAGGGAGAGGTGGCCCTCACCCGCCAACTCGGCGAGGAGACGATGCTGTTCCATCAGGACACCACAGGTCGCGTCGTGGGCCTCCTGGCGCTGTCGACGGGAGCCCGGTCCCGCTTCAACTCCACCACCACGACCCCCGCGGTCGTGGTGCACCTGTCCACCTACCAGCTCGACCTGGCCCTCCAGCTGGAGCCGCAGGTCTCCGCGATCCTCGCGTCGTCGGCCATCACCCAGCTCAGCACCAGGCTGGCCCGCTCCGAGCACCTCCACACCGAGCGCAGGTTCCTCGTGCGTCGCCTGGAGCAGGAGCGCGCCGAGCTCACCACCGCCCTCGAGCAACTGCGCGAGGCCCGGCTCGAGCTCATCACCCAGGCCCGCTTCGCCACCCTCGGCGAGCTCAGCGCGGGCATCGCCCACGAGCTCAACAACCCCGTCGCTGCGCTCGTCCGCTCCTCCGAGCACCTTCTTGAGGACGTGGCGGACCTCCTGGTCACCAACCCCAAGGGCGAGCTCATCGCCAACACCATCGACCACAGCGCCCGGCGCGGCGCCACCTCCACGCGCGATGAGCGGGCCGCCCGTCGTGAGCTGTCGAAGGTGATCAAGGACGACGACCTCGCCCGCCGCCTGACCGCAGCGGGCGTGCGGAATCCGGCCATCGCCAAGGCCGCGACCCAGAGCAAGGACCTCGCGAACACCATCGAACTCAGCGCCAAGCTCGGCACGTCGCTGCGCGCCATCAACCTGGCCTCTGCGCAGATCACCCGCCTCGTCTCGTCGCTGCGCTCCTACGCACGGCCGGACGAGACCGTCGACGGTGTCTCGGTGAACACCTCGCTCGAGGACACGATCCACCTCGTCTCCCACCGCCTCCGCGGCGTCGAACTGGTGCGCCACTACGGCGAGCTGCCGGACATCCGCGCCCGATCCGCCCAGCTGGGCCAGGTGTGGACGAACATCCTCGTCAACGCGGCGGACGCCCTCAACGGTTCAGGCACCATCGAGTTGCGCACGCGACGTGTCGGCCGCGAGGTCGTGGTGACCATCACCGACGATGGGCCGGGCATCCCGGAAGACGTCCTGGAACGCGTCTTCGAGCCGCGCTTCACCACCAAGCATGGCCAGGTGCGCTTCGGCCTCGGCATGGGGCTGGGCATCGCGGCCCGCTTCGTCCACGACCACGGTGGGACCATCGGGATCGAATCCGAGCCCGGCCGCACGTGTGTGAAGGTGCGGCTACCGGTCGTCGGCCCGCCCGACGCACTGCCCACGGATGCTGAGGAGGCATCATGAAACTCGCCATCATCGTGCTCGAGGATGAGCCGCCCGTGCGCGACGCCATCGCCCGCGACCTCCAGGAGTTTTCCGGCGAGGTCCGCGTCGAACCCGCCGAGGATGTACCCGACGCGCGGGAACTCATCGACGAGATCCTCGCCGACGGCGACGTGGTCGCCCTCCTGCTGGCCGATCACCGGTTGCCGGGCGAGACCGGAGTCGATTTCCTCGTCTCCACCATGGATGACGACCGGATGGCGAGCGCCCGCCGCGTGTTGATCACCGGCCAGGCGGACCACGCCGACACCATCCGCGCCATCAACGTCGGCGGCCTGGACCACTACATCGCCAAGCCGTGGGACCCTGGTGAGCTCCACGACGTCGTGCGCGAGCAACTCACCAACTACGTACTGGACCAGGGGATCAACCCGCTGCCCTACCTGCCGAACCTGGAGATGGACCGCGCCATCACCGCGATGCGGGGCTTCAGCCTGACGGACTGACAAACCGCCCGCGTTCAGAGTTTGTACAACTGGTTGTACAAGATGGGGACATGAGCACGTCCCGAGACCGCGAGTTGACCTTCGCCGGCGTCATGCTGCTGGCCAACCGGATGCAATCCACCTACGATGCGGCGCTCGGCGAGGTGACGCTGAAGCAGTGGCTGGCCCTGGCCGTCATCGCACGCATGCCGCAGCCCGTGCCGTCGACGTCCGTGGTCGCCGGCGCACTGGGCACCACGCACCAGAACGTCCGCAAGCTGCTCGGCGCGCTCGCCGACAAGGGCCTCCTCACCCTCGCCCCGTCGCCCGACGACGCCCGCGCCCGAGCGATCTCCCTGACCCCCGCCGCGCTGGCCTACTTCGAGGAGAACGAGCACACCGGGGCCCAACTCCTCGACACCCTGTTCGACGGGGTGCCCACCGACGACATCGCCACCTGCCTGCGAGTGCTCAACGCAATGTCCATCAATCTCACAGGCGCCGCCCTCACCCCATCGGACGCCTGACATGTCACTGCTCGGATTCCTCCTCGCCCTGGTCGCGCTGCGAGCCGCCACTCGACGTGGCCCGCGCCGGCACGGGCCGGTTCACGGTCACGAGCCACCCGGAGATGGGCACGCTGTCCGGCCCCTACCGCGCCACTCTCGACGGCGAGGTCACCCGCCTCACCATCGACATCGACTCCGTCGCCCCGCCGCGTCAGCGCGGGCTGCTGTACAGGCTGATCATCAACGAGCGCTCGATGTTCGCCACGTGGCCGAAGGGTTACCATTTCAATGCGGTCATCGACCGCGGCGCCGGCACCATCCGAGCCGCCTGGACCAACGAGCAGGAGGACGCGTGAGCTGCGGCTGCACCCACGACGAACCGGTTGCCCTCGAAGATGAAGAGGAACCGACCCCCTGGTACCGCGACCTCGGCTTGATGCTGCCCATCGGTTCTGGCGTCTTCCTGCTGCTGGGCCTCGTGCTGCACTGGGTGGACGCCTCCATGCCGGCGCTGGTCGCGTTCTGGGTCGCGCTCCTGCTGGGCGCCTACACGTTCATCCCGGGCGCCCTGCGGAACCTGTTCACGAAGGGCAAGTACGGCATCGGCCTGCTCATGACGATCAGCGCCGTCGGCGCGGTCATCCTCGGTTACGTCGAGGAGGCCGCCGCGCTCGCCTTCCTCTACTCCATCGCCGAGGCCCTCGAGGACAAGGCCATGGACCGCGCCCGCAGCGGCCTGCGCGCCCTGCTGCGGCTCGTGCCCGAGACCGCCCGGGTGCAGGCCGGGAGCATCCAGCTCGAGGTGCCCGCCCGCGAACTCACCGTCGGGCAGACCCTGCTCGTTCGCCCCGGTGAACGCGTCGCGACCGATGGCATCGTGCGCGCCGGCCGCTCCTCGCTCGACACCTCAGCGATCACGGGCGAATCCATCCCCGTCGAGGTGGGGCCTGGCGGCGAGGTCCCCGCTGGCGCGATCAACGCGTCGGGCGCGCTCGAGGTCGAGACCACCGCCCCCGGCACCGACAACTCGCTGACCACCATCGTGCGGCTCGTCGAGCAGGCCCAGGCGGAGAAGGGCGAACGGGCCCGCATCGCCGACCGCATCGCCAAGCCCCTCATCCCCGGCGTCATCATCCTCGCGCTCGCCGTGGCCATCATCGGATCCCTCCTGGGCGACCCGACGACCTGGATCACCCGCGCGCTCGTCGTGCTGGTGGCCGCGTCCCCCTGCGCCATCGCCATCGCGGTGCCCATCACCGTCATCTCCGCGATCGGCGGGGCCAGCAAGCTCGGCATCGTGTTCAAGAGCGGCGCAGCGTTCGAGGAGATGGGCCGCATCCGCCACCTCGCGATGGACAAGACCGGCACGCTCACCAACAACCGGCCCGCCGTCACCGCGGTCATCAGCGCCAACGGTGCCACCCGTTCAGACCTGCTCGAACTGGCTGCCGCCGTCGAGCGGCACAGCACCCACCCGCTCGCCCGCGCCATCGTCGAGGCAGCAGCCAACACGTCCCCGGCAACCGACGTCACCGAGGAGCCCGGCCACGGCGTGACCGGCACAGTCGGCGGCCGTCAGGTCACCGTCGGCAGCCCCCGTTGGCTCGACGCAGGGCCGCTCGCCCGTGAGGTCGAACTGCTGGAGGCCGAGGGCCAGACCTGCGTGCTCGTGCAGGCTGACGGCGCCACCGTCGGCGCCATCGGCGTGCGCGATGAACTGCGGCCCGAGGCCGCCGAGGCC
>DURG01000272.1 GCA_012837465.1 Propionibacterium sp.
CCAGGCCGCGCCGTTCCAGCGCCGTCAGGTCCCGCCGCACCGTCTCGGGCGTCACCCCGAGTTGCTCCGAGATCGACGCGACGTCGACTCGGCCGTGTTCCTGCGCCTCGCGGACGATGGCCTGATGGCGTTCGGCGGCGTAGAGGGTCCGGGGCGGGTCATCCTTGGGCATGCAACTTCTCCTGTCAGGGCTCGACGGTGACCTTGATGGCCGAACCGCTCTCCACGATGGCGAACACGTCCATGACGTCGGCCAGCGCCACGCGGCGCGTGATGAGATCGGCCACCGGCACCTCGCCGCTGGCGATGTAGGCCAGGGCCCGGCGGTTGTGCTCGGGTGCTGAGCCGTTGGCGCCGTGGATGTGGAGTTGGCGGTAGTGCACCACGTTGGAATCGAGCGTGATCGTCGGATCGGTCTTCGGCAGCCCGCCGAAGAAGCTGATCCGGCCGTTGCGGGCAGCCATGGCCACCGCCTGTTCCTGCGTGACGTTGGCCGGGGTGGCGGTGATGATCACGTCTGCGCCCCGCCCGTCGGTGAGCTTCATGATCTCCTCGACGATGTCGACCTCGGCGGCGTTGATGACCACGTCCGGCTGGACGGCCTGCGCGGACATCTCCAGGCGTTCGGCGTTGATGTCGACCAGGATGACCCGTCCGGCCTTGTGGACGCCGCGCGCGATCCGCACGTGCATGCAGCCGATGGGGCCGGCGCCGAAGATCACCACGTCGTCGCCCGGCTCGATGCCGAGCTGTTCCTGGGCGTTGATGGCGCAGGCGAAGGGCTCTGCGGCGGAGGCCTCGTCGAAGCCGACCCCCTCCGGGATGCGGTTCATGCCGTCCACCTTGAGGACCTCGCGCGGCACGATCATGTACTCGGCGAACCCGCCGTCGTACTGGTAGCCCACGGAGGTCTGGTTCTGGCACACGGCCATCCAGCCCCTGCGGCACTCGTGGCAGTCGCCGCAGGGCACGGCTGCGATGACCTGGACCCGGTCGCCGACTGCCCAGCCCGGCGCCACGTCGGCGCCGATCTCGACGATCTCGCCGGCGATCTCATGGCCGATGATGCGCGGGGGAGTGAGGTTCTGGTGCCCGTTCTTGCGGATCTTGACGTCGGTGCCGCAGGTGGAGCAGTTGCGTACCCGGATCTTGACCTCATCTGGGCCGCAGACCGGCTCGGGGACGTCCTCCAGGCGAAGGTCGCCGGGGGCGTAGAAGCGAAGTGCCAGCATCTCAGGCCTCCTTGCTGACTGCGCCGAGCAGGGCGAGCACGGCGTCGGGATCGGTGGCGGTGCGCAGTTGCTGCGCGGAATCCGGCTCCATGAGCACGTCGGCCAGGGCCGCGAGGATGTCGACGTGGGCGTCGGACTGGCTCGCGATCGGGATGCAGACGTGGACCGTCTCGCCGTCCCAGTCCACGCCGTCGGGGAACTGCAGGAACCCCAGCTTGGTGGCGAGGATGTGCTCGCGTGATTCGTTGGTGCCGTGCGGGATCGCCACGCCCTCGCCGAGGTAGGTGCTCACCTGCCGCTCGCGGTCGAACAACGCCTCCGCGTAGGCCTGGGTGGCCGCGCCGGAGTCGACGAGCAGGGCGCCGCACTGGCGCAGGGCGTCGGCCTTGTCGGCGGCGCTCAGGCCGAGCCTGATGTCGTCGCGGGTCAGGATGTCACTCAATGGTCTCTCCGTTCTTGATGGCCTGCTCGACGCGGGCGAAGGCAGGGTCTCCGATGAACTGCTGGAAGGGCACGATGACGGCGTCGGGGGCCATCTTGCGCGCCCGCTCGACGAGGCCAGCTTGGCACATGATCAATTCGGTGTCGGCCGGCACCTCGTTGACGGGGCTGTGGACGACCTCCACGCCCTGGGGCGCGAGCTTCTTCTTCATGGCACCGGCCACCATCACGCTGGAGCCCATGCCCGCATCGCAGGCGATGACCAGCTTGCGCACGTCGGAGCCGTTGATGGCGCGGGGGGCCAGCGCGGTGCTGCCACCGACGGGCGCGGTGCTGCCGGCCTCGGCGGGGGCTTCCCCGGCGGGGGCCTGCTCGACGGCGGGCTGCTGGTCCTCGGCATCCTTGCGGCCGAAGCCCAGCAGGAGGGCCGCGATCACGAAGGAGACCACGGTGGCGGTGATCACGGAGGCGAGCATCGCGACGTAGCCGTCGCGGGGGGTGACGGCGAAGTAGGCGATGATGCTGCCGGGGGAGGC